>JAQIBZ010000663.1 GCA_027858815.1 Desulfobacteraceae bacterium | reverse complement strand
ACAATCCCCGGAAAACTGCGTTTCTAAAAGTGAAATTAAGCGGCATTGATGTTGATGCGCTCTATTTAAACGGCGGACGCCAGACCCTCCACCGGACGCTTTCTGGCAATACTTTAAGCATTGCCAGAGAGAGCATGAAAGATATTTCAACGACCACAGAGAAAATCCCTACAGCAGATTTGAAAGCTTTTTTACGGCCAGAACAGTTCATCGAATCTGATCATCTCACAATAACTGAACTGGCAGCGAAAATTGTATCTTCCGATGATCTGCCCATGCTTAAAGCACAGAAACTGGTGAACTGGATATTTAAAAATATTGAAAAACGTCCGGTTATTTCCATACCTGATGCCGTTACCACTTTGAAAAACCGTATCGGCGACTGCAATGAGCACGCGGTTCTTCTGGCTGCCCTGGCTCGGGCTGCGGGAATTGCCTCTAAAATCGAATCCGGGCTGGTCTATTTAAACGGCCGGTTTTATTACCATGCATGGAACCTTTTGTATATGGGACAATGGATTACGGCAGACTCGGTGTTCGGGCAGATCCCCGCAGATGCGGCCCGAATCCGGTTTGCCAGCGGTAATCCCCAGTCTCAGCTGGAATTACTTCCGGTCATTGACCGGGTGGGCATTGAGGTAATAGAAAATAAAGTTACAAGTGACTAAAGTGCCTAAAATGATGGACTGTGCTTATAGCACGATCTTCCAACCATCTTAATTGTTGACGATGAAATAAATTGTAGGTCGGGATTCCATTCCCGACAAATGGAATATGCCATTGACAGATTTTGATGCCGGGTAAGAAACCCGGCCTACTTTGCAGACGTTATTTATTGATACAGTGGCGTAAAGTGCCATCGATAAGCTTTTTAATAATAATCGACAATGCCGAAGGCATTAACCATAACTTTAGATCACTTTAAATTTTAGTCACTTTAAACTTTTCGATTTATTTACAATTTTTCCAAGATCGAGACCATTTAAATTCATTACAATATGTTAAGTTGGGTTTATCCATGATCGAAACAAAAAACCTGACCAAGCGCTACGGCAGTCTGCTGGCAGTTGACCGGCTGGACCTGAATATTTCCCAAGGGTCGATTTTCGGATTTATCGGGCCCAATGGTGCGGGAAAAACCACGACCATTAAAATGCTGGCCGGGCTGATTGAACCGGACACAGGGACGATTCTCATCGGAAGCACGGATATGTGCCGGGAACCGGTAAAAGCCAAGCAGCAGATCGGTTTCATCCCGGACCGGCCGTATTTATACGAAAAACTCACAGGCCTGGAATTTTTAAAATTCACCGCCGATCTTTACGGTGTGGAAGCGTCCGGGTTTCTGGATAAAGCGGAAACCATTCTGGACAAATTTTCCTTAATTGACTGGAAAAATGAACTCATTGAGGCCTATTCCCACGGCATGAAACAGCGGCTGATTATGTCTGCGGCCATCCTTCACGATCCGGAAATCATCATTGTGGATGAACCCATGATCGGACTGGATCCGGCAGGCATTAAAATGGTCAAGCATCTGTTTCGTGAGCTGGCGGACAGCGGGAAAACTTTTTTTATTTCCACCCACACATTAAGTATTGCACAGGATCTGTGCGATACCATCGGAATTATTCAGCAAGGAAAACTCATCGCCACCGGTACATTAGATGATTTAAACATCCTGGCTCATGCTTCGTCCGAAGACCTGGAAGCCGTGTTTTTAAAACTCACCCGGGAAGCGTCATTTCATCAGGGCGATCCGGAGGCCGGCGGAATTTTGCCATGAACGACATCCTCACCCTGATGACCCCGCGCCTGCTTTCGTTTAAAAACAAAAAGAGCGGCAATCTTACGCGGTTGCTGGTTCTCGGCGTCATCGGCGTCATTTTCTGGGGCGGCCTGTTTGCCGTTTCTTTGCGGCTGCTGACATATTTTCAAAGCATTGAAGAACTCGGCAATATCCTGGCCTGGAAACTGTTGTCCATGGTGCTGGTCATTTATTTTTCCCTGCTGGTCTTTTCCAGCATTCTGACCGCGCTGTCCAAGCTGTTTCTCAGCAAGGACCTGATGCTGGTACATGCCATGCCGGTTGCCAGTTACAAAATTTTCTGCGCCCGCTGGATTGAAAGCGCCGTCGATAGTTCATGGACCATTATTATTTTCACCCTGCCGGTGCTGATTTCATACGGCATCATCTTTGATGCCGGTCCTTTTTTTTACGCCCTGATTATCATGGTGCTTCTGTTTTTATCCCTGATTGCATCGATTATCAGCGCAATGATGGTCATGGTGACGGTTATCATCATTCCGCCGGGCCGCATTAAAAGCGTCTTTGTTTTTCTGGGCCTGCTGCTTTTTCTCCTGCTGTATTTGGCTTTCCGGGTGATCCGGCCGGAACGTCTGGTGGACCCGGAAGCCTTTGAGAACTTCTTAAGCTATTTAAAAATTCTGGAAACACCGTCTTCTCCCATATTACCTTCCACATGGGCATTTGATACCATCCAGGCATCGCTCACCCATGTGAACCACGCCATGATTTTAAACCTTTTTCTGCTCGCGTCCTGTGCCTGCGCCATGATATTCATATCCCTGATTATCGCGGACGCTTTATATATGAAAGACGTATCCAAAAGTCAGACCGCGCGAAAAACCCTGCGAAAATCCAAAATAACAAAAAATCCCCGGATTCTATCGTTTTTGCCAATGCATGTGCAGGCGTATGTGATCAAGGAAATTAAAACCTTTTTCCGGGATCAAACCCAGTGGTCCCAGATTTTTCTCATCCTCGCGTTAATCGTCATTTATATATATAATTTCAAGGTACTGCCCCTTGATCGGGCTCCGATCAAGACCGTTTACCTTCAGAACATTCTTGCATTTGTCAATATCGGGCTGGCATCATTTGTGCTTACCGCCGTCACCGGCCGGTTCGCGTATCCGGCAGTCAGTATGGAAGGTGAAGCGTTCTGGATCGTCTTATCATCACCCATCCGGCTGAAAACGTTTTTGTGGATCAAGTATTTTATTTATTTTGTCCCGCTACTGATTTTAACTCTGGTGCTGATCGTCGCCACCAATATTTTGCTGCAGGTGTCCCCGTTTATGATGTGGCTGTCAATAATTACCGTTTTATTTGTCGTACCATCAGTGGTGGCTTTGGGTATCGGGTTGGGGGCGGCATATCCTGATTTTAACGCGGAAAACGCGGCCCAGGCGATTACCAGTTTTGGCGGGCTCATCTTTATGATGCTGGCCGCAGTCTACATCGCCGCCGTCATCATGCTTGAAGCAGGACCGGTCTACCGGATCTTTATGTCCGGTATTTTTGACCAGCGCCTTCCCGTATCCGGATGGTTATGGATTATCAGCTCATTTGGTCTTGCTGCGCTGATCAGTATTTTAACCGTGATTTTTTCAATGAAGTATGGGGAAAGAAATCTGAGAAAATTGAGCCGTCGTGTGCAGCAGAATTAATTTTTTGAAGCACATAATCGGGGGACACCATACCAATTTAATCTCTTTAATCACAATAAATAGGTCAGGTGTCCCCCGATTACTCAATGAGTCATGGTGGGCTTTGTTAAATCCTTGTGGTAAAAGAATATCAATCGAGAAATTTCAGATGTGCCAGTTCCTGTACTTTTTGTTTTGATTTGGCAAAATCTTCGTATGCTTTTGCTGTTTTCTGTTCAAGCGAGGACCGGAATTGTTGAACATCCTCTTTTGAAGAAAGAACGTTTGTCACCTTTTTCATTTTTAATTTTTTTAAGGCGTTCATATTATACCTCACACAGATTGTTTACGTAACAATAATAGGGCATTATCTCGTCCGTGTCAACTTTTCGTAAAATAAACCGTTTGGGATTCATTAGTCAAGCAATCTCTATCATTTAGCAATAGAAAGTCCGGATAATGAATGGATAAGAATGCAAATCGATCATGAGGGTTTGCAGTCGCATCAAAGAGAATTTCACCCAAAATTTTGCCCTCTTTATAAAGTTCAGATGTTGAGAATTCACAGACCCATATGAACTTCGGCATCGCCATTTCACAATACACGCTGGATATGCCAAACGGCAGATTAATTTTTCTGGTAACTTTTTTAAATGATTTTGACGATGTTAAGAATGTTCTTGAATTATTTTTCAAGATTAAAGATTTGACCCCGTCTTTTCTATTCTTTACTCAGAACCCAATTTTCGACCCGCAATGCCTCGACTCTTTCAAATTCACGCACATTATTGGTGACGAGAATAAGTCCTTCACTACGCGCATGGCC
>JAQIBZ010000466.1 GCA_027858815.1 Desulfobacteraceae bacterium | reverse complement strand
ACATAAAATTAATAGGCTGGCAATATATTAGACTTAAAATTATGAGATAATGTTATTAATTTTATAAGAAGAATTATAGGATTTAATTAAAAGACATGCGGGGGATCAATGTAGGCCGGGAGTCCAATCCCGACAGATGGCCGTCCGATTGCCGGATAAGAAACCCGGCCTACAAAAGAATATGAGGTCACAAAGAAGAAAATGAAAACAGCAATGTACACGATCATTTATCGAAGAAACAGGTTGGCTGTCTGCAGATTTTGAGTTTCATAATAAATATATCCTTGATCTAAATGTCAGAAAAACCATAAGACGCAAGAATCTCATTCACCTTGTTGGTTGTTTCAAAGATCAGCGCGCCGCAAATTTGTTTGCCTGCCGGTGTACCTGCCTGATCACCGACGATATCCGTGCAGCTTGTGCCCTTAGATGTTAATGCAGTTTTTTGACGAAACCATTCTCCCAAATCCTGAAGCATCGGAAATAATTTTTCAGATTCAGCTTCGTTGTCAGCTCCTTTGCCTCCGTACCAGGCGAGTATGCTGGCCGCGCTTGTCAAAACCCCGCACGTTTCATTAAATAATCCGCAGCCGAGACCCAAGCCGGACATGGCGCGGACCAGGCCGGTGTTTTCCGTACCCTCCTGTTCCAGAGTGAGACTCATCATAATTTGACTGCAATTGTATTTGTTATCTGCCAATTGGACCATTCGGTTGATGATTTCGTCACTGGATAGCTTTATTTTCTTTACCGGTTTTTTGGCATAGAACTCGGCGCTCCAGACGTTTCCCACTGCATTCAGTGTCATCTGATGGATCAGATTTTCATGGTTTTCCAATGGCTGACCTTC
Organism: Desulfobacteraceae bacterium; assembly: GCA_027858815.1. GTDB lineage: Bacteria > Desulfobacterota > Desulfobacteria > Desulfobacterales > Desulfosalsimonadaceae > SURF-3. The sequence goes on along the minus strand of JAQIBZ010000466.1, from coordinate 2,825 downwards.
GATAATTTCTTTTAATCCGGGGATTTCTTCTGTTTTAAAGAACGCTTTGATCTGGGAGGCGTCATAGACAAACCGGTTTCTAACTTCCACGTTATTCAAGCCCGCCTCGCGAAGTCCGGCCAGATAGTCTTCTTCGCTGATGGCACCGCCCACGCATGCAGAATAGATCTGATCGTTCTGCTGCAACCAGTCCGGAAGATTTTTGGCCACAATATCCGATACCAGCATTTGTCCGCCGGGTTTGAGCACCCGCTGGATTTCCGAAAAAACACGCGATTTTTCAGGCGAAAGATTGATCACACAATTGGAAATCACCCAGTCAACGGATGCTGATTCAACGGGTAGTTGTTCAATCAGCCCGTACCGAACTTCCACATTGGTCAATCCCTCTGCCTTGATATTTTCTTTTGCTTTTGCGATCATGGCCTCGGTCATATCCACGCCGATCACTCGCCCGTTGGGTCCGACTTTTTTGGCGGCTATAATCAGGTCAAAACCCGCGCCGCTTCCGAGATCCAGTACTGTATCACCTTCTTTGACGCCGCTGAACGCCAGGGGATTGCCGCAGCCGAAAGAACTGGCGGCGGCATCGGAATCCAGCGCAATTATATCCGACTTTTCATAACCCGCCATGCCGATAATGGAACCATTTTCTTTTTGGGGTTTGCAACCGCAGCCACATCCGCCGGCGGTTGAACTGATCGCTTTACCATAAGCCGTTGAAACCATCTCACGGATTTGTTCATTCTGATTCATTTTTATTCTCCTTAAAATTTTGGGTTAATTTTGTTTATTATGATTCCAGGGCCGCAACCGATAAGGTATCAACATCGGCACGTTGCGCTGGTAGTTTCGATACGCATCGCCAAAAGAGGTGATTAAATCTTTTTCTTCTAAAAAAGTTCCGATGATAATCCATGCGGTCCAGAGTCCGTTAAAGAGCAACCGGTCCGGGGTCACTGAGACCTGCGCCCATATTATCAAAAGACTGAAGAAATAAAGCGGATGCCGGACCCACCGGTAAGTCCCTCGCACTTTAAAGACGGGCTCCTTTGGAGCCTTTCCCTTTAAATGGATGACAATTTCCCGGATGCCTAACGGGTCAAAAGGCCGTAAGGATCGGAAAGTGAAATAGATACCGATAATGGAGAGGAAAAACAAAGCGCGCATGAGCGAGTAAGCTGTTCCATCCAACTCAACCTGGAAGGCGGTCGATTTTTGCCAGAAAAGCATGAGTATCAATAAAAATAATCCGGAAAAAATTGAAAAGAACGCGTCGCGGTAATTTTGGGAAATAAAACCGGATAACCATTTGCGAAACCCGTTGCGAAGCATGAGGCTGTGCTGAAGGAAAAAGAGAAAACAGAGCAGGGCGTTGAAATAAAGATTCGTTTGTTCATTAAAGCCCAAATCCATCTGGCCTGGCAATCCGGTATAAAGGAAAATACCGAAAAGAATGAAGGAAACGCCGCCCAATAAACCGGAAAGTGCCATCATCCCATAAGAGGGGATGCAGACTTTTGACATGTATGAAGTATTGGTTGAAATCTGATTTTCAATTTTCATTGTTCACTCCTTTGTTAATGTAAGAATGCACATTTATGCACATATACGGTTAAAATTTTTTCGGTGTTACTGGGCGGTTTTCGTTCGGGCGCTACTTAGAACAGCAATCAGATGGACAACACACCGCAATACTTTTCTTGATTTGCGTCAGAAAATTTTCCAGCTTGTCAATAAATGCCTGAGCATTAATGCTGTAATACATGTGTCGGGTTTCTTTTTCACAGCACAGCATGCCGACCTCAAGCATTTGATTCAGATGCCTTGAAACAACCGACCGGTCCTGAGGCATGCTTTCAGTAATGGAGCCGATGTCAGATCGTCCATTCATCATCAGATAAGATAAAATCTGAATGCGGACCGGTTCACCCAGGGTTTTGAAAAACCGGGCGTCATAGGCTTCGGAAAACTCTTTCAGAACTTCATCTCTTGTTTTTATGTGTGTTTGTATTTCCATGATTAGGATCATATATGCACATTAATGCACGTGTCAAGAAAAAAATGCACACCCCATTGAACAAATATTAATGTGATAAAAGTAATTATATAATGCATAATTGATCTTTGAGCGGATAAATCTGATGGCTTCGTAAAAAGTCCAAATTCTGTGTTGCGCTTCATCCTTCGTTTCTTCAAAGTACGAAAAGTACGTATCATCACTCAGGATTTGCGCGCCGTGAATTTGGATCTTTTTTCTTTGCCAACAAAAAATTACTTTTTACGGGTTTGTCAAATCTACAAGGAAGAATTTTTTTGACTTTCTCTGATATTGTTTAATTTTAATGATCACTGTATCGATAAAAGTTCAGTAACATAAAATATCCGTATAAAAAAATGAGGGCATCATGAACAATATGAAAACAGGAATGGATTATTTTAATGAAGCAGCAGGCAAATGGGATGAAAAGCCGCAGCGCGTGGCCATGGCCCGGGCAGTTGCAGAGGAGATTGTAAATCAGGTACCCCTTTCTAATACCATGACCGCCATGGAATTTGGGTGCGGCACCGGTCTGATCAGTCTGGGCCTGGCCCCTATGCTCAAATCGGTGTTAGCCGTGGACATGTCCGAGAACATGCTCACGGTGCTGGATGAAAAAATCACACAAGAAAAAATTGAAAACATTACCACCCGGCACTTGGATCTGTTTAAAAATGAATTACCGGAAGACCGGTTTGACCTGATCTTTTCCGGCATGGCCCTGCACCATGTAAAGGATGTGGATGGACTGCTGGATAAGTTTTTTCAGTTGTTAAATCCGGGC
>JAQIBZ010000395.1 GCA_027858815.1 Desulfobacteraceae bacterium | reverse complement strand
CGCACAGAATTATGTGTAGTAATATTAAAAAAAAAGAGGAAAAAAGGAGGAAATGAAGGGAGAACCAAAGAAGAGGCAGGACCAACTTCACATAATACGGAACTTCACATAACACATCCACTTACTTGTGCATGACGGAAAAGAGGATGTTATTCCGAAATCAATACAGCTGATAGCCGGCAGGACAGGAAGAGACTATAATATCCGCAAAAACCGGAAGGGAGCATTCTGGGAAGACCGGTATCATACAACAGCAGCCAAAACAGACGTCCATCTTATCAGGTGCATGGCATATATTGATTTAAATATAATCCAAGCCGGGGTGGTTCAACACCCTTCAGAATGGGAGCTCGGAGGATACACTGAAATTCAGAATTCAAAGCAGAGATATACTGTTACAAATCGCCGTGAATTGGGGAATTTGCTTGGGATCAAAAAGGATACGCATTTGTTGGAATCGCACCGGCAATGGGTTGAGAAGATTCTAAAAAACGGATCAAACAAACGGGATGCGAAATGGACGAAAAGCATCGCGGTCGGAGATAAAGAATTTGAGTTGGATACAAAAGCAAAGCTGGAAGCAAAGGCCGTCAGCCGGAAAGTATCGGGAGAAAACGGGAATTATGAGCTGAAAGAATCCCAAATTCCTTACAGCCCTCTTTTTGCCCCTGAAAAGTGTGCCCTAAGCTCAGAAAACAGCTATTTTTGGAATCAATCTCAATAGAAATCAATAAGATAATTTGGTCCGACAAGAATTCAAACAAGAATTCAACGAATTCAGCTTCTTTAGGAGGGTATAGAACACCTCCCCTAAATCCGATATAATCAGAAAATATGAATCCACAAGATTTAGAGAAAATCCGGTTAAATAATTTTTTGAAAAATCCGTTCAATAATTGTTTTGTCATATTTCCCGGTCGGGGAAACAGGAATATTTTCTACGATCTTGATCCGCCGGGGCACTGCATGGGATTCGAGCTTTTCCATGAGTTGATGTTTTAAATCATTTTTTCCAATATCCCCCTCAACCAACGCCCAGATTTCATTCTCCCGGCCTGTCTGACTCTTTGTCGAAATGACAAGCGCATTCATCACATTTGGCAATTGAATTATTTTATTTTTAACGTCCTCAATATCGACCCTTTTACCTGCCACCTTGACAATTCGATCGGCCCTTCCTATCAATTTAAAACTATCGTTACTGACCGCCTGAACATGATCACCGGTATCAATAAATCCGTCACCATTGCGATGGATTTCCGGAGATACAAAATCAGAACGGACAAAGAGCCGATCCGCTTCAATTTTCCAATCAACACAATCATTCGCAGTAAAATTCGCCTCCCCCACAGCACAGCAGCGGGTCGCAATCCCACCGCTTTCGGTGGAGCCATAAATTTCAATAACCCCCAGGCCGGTTTGCTTAAAAAAAGCGTCACCATCTGCTTGATTCAACTGACCGGCGGAAGAAAAAGCCAAACGAAGGGATGCTTTTTTCATCCTGCTTCCATTTAACACCCGATAATGAATCGGAATGCTTACCAAAACAGTAGCGCCTTCTTTTTCTATCGCGCGATGAATTTCATGGGGGAATGTAAATACCCCGTCAAGGACTTGGGCTGAAACAACCAGAGGAACAAGCACGGAAAACAGCAATCCGTAAATATGAATGGATGGCACGGTTGCAGCGAATCTGTCGGCCGAAGAAATGTTGAATTTGTCTGACAGGAAAAAAGCTTCTGCAAACATATTACGTATGGTTTTTGACCAGATTTTCGGCGTCCCGGTTGATCCGCCGGTAAAAAGTTTTAAAAAAATACTGTCCGGATTTCGAAGCGTCCCAGGCGAGAATTTTGTTTCCAGCATTTGGCGGGTATCAATGACAACCGTTTCTACCTCCGGCGGGAATAAAATCGCCTGATCAATAATTGCTTTTGAAAAGGGAATCGCGTGATACATGTCCGAAATGGCTGATTCAGAAAATGAATGAGGGATAACAAATGTAACCGGATATGTCAGGGCAGCTAAAAAAGCAGCGGCAATAAAGCCTTTGTCCATAGTACAAAGGCATATGATTTCTTCCGTTCCGGAAGAGGGGAAAATTTTTTGAATCCCGGCGGAAAGCGCATAGATATCTTTGTATGTATATTTTGAAGAAAGATAGAATCGATCCGGATGTCTCGGGCCTGAAACAAGCTGTTTGAGTTGTTCGCAAAATTGATCCATTGGATTAAATGTCATCTTTATTTAAATTCAATTCTCTGTTAAATATAATTAACGTCAGTCAATAGACTCAAAAAAAATTATTTTTTTGCCGTTACAATCGTTTGTAACAACCGTTTAATTTTATAATTTAATACCGTATCGTTTATTTTTTTCAAAGGATTATTTCATATTGCAGGAGATATTTTTTTTGAGTCTTTTCAAATTATTATCAAATCAGCTGTTAAAGATCAGATTCGTACAAGATGCGGTTGCCGACCCAACGGACTTAAGTATTTTTAGAGAAAAACCGACACCGAAAATGATCTCCGGGTTTATCTGCATTATTGTGAGTTATATAATTTGCTGGCCGGTGATCAGCGTATTGGGGATAATCTCTTTATATCTTAAAATGCCTTTGATTGTTATCTTTGGCGGGACTTTAATCTGGGGTTTCTCGCACCTTCTCTGCATGTTTGGACTTTACCTGGCCGGTGCGCAGCATTCAAAAGTATTTCTAAAATGGATCACCCGACTTTTTATTGAGAAACTTTCATCCTTGGAATTATGAATATGAAAACAGCGCTTTTCGGCCTGTTCCTCATCATTTCACTCAATTCTATTTCCATTGCCGGAGAACTGGATATTTTAGGATCGGCAGAGACGGAGCTGAACCTGCCGGGGGCATTGCTTCGCTCCCCTTCAGTTGATGTGCTGTATATTTCTTCCGAAAAAGACAACAAAGAGTACATGGCCTATAACTTCGGAGTCAAGATCCCCTGTATCTCTTTTAACGATAACCGGGGCAGGCGATATGTTTTTGGCGGATATGGCGGAATTTTTACACGGTATCAGCTACATACGGAATCGTTTAATTTCGTGCACGCGGATTTTTTAGGCGCATTATTTTTCGATATTTTTTATAAGAATCTAATGTTTGAGACATCTATTTATCATATCAGTTCTCACCTCGGAGATGATTATATCAACAATAATTCAATTGAAGTGGTTGACACCGGTTTTGAATCGTTAAAACAGGATATTTTATACCGCCTGACACCGGTAATCAAATTTCATATCGGCGCGGAATACAAGCTTGGCAGAAGGCCCCCGCAAACAATTTTTTATAATAAATCGCTTTTTATAGGGGTCATGCTTGACGGGTTGCCCAAAAAAACGCCGGTGTTCTTTGAAAGTGAGCTTGAAATCATTGGAGATTACTCACCGAATCTGGGAATCAAAGCAGGGGTCTATTTAAACTATCTGATTAATAATTTTTTGTTAAACAAGCCGCCCCCCGCAAAAGAGCATCATGAATTTTCACTCTATTATTATAATGGGTATTCCAAAATGGGATATTTTTACAATCAGCGCGAGCAACTGTTTATGGCCGGTTTCACCTTTCGTTACTAAGGAGAATGGACTTGATATGTTGAACAGCTATAATCAATTTTTCTCGGATTCAAAAGACCGCATGGCATATAAAAACCCGGGAAGATGCTTAAGCGCATACCATAAACTCCTGCGATGCTCCCATATACGCCGGTTAAATCTTTTCCTCCATCCACGATCAGTGTAAAATCGTTTAACATGCTTATTATAAAGCTGAGTTAAAGTCTCTTTGGAATCAATTCCTTTTGGCAGAAATACAAAATTTAAACAGTTCATTTTGCGCCAGTCTTCATCAAGATCTCCATGCTCTTTTATCGTCTTCCATAAAGGAGCACCGTGAAACGGTGTAAACTTGGACATATTCATATCATCCAGGCCCAGGGATATAATAAAATCGCTGGTCTTTTTTATGGATTCAACCGTCTCACCCGGAAGCCCCATCATAAAGAGCCCTTTGGCTCTTAAACCTTTAGCCTGAATACGGCGGACAGTATCCTTAACCTCTTCAATATAAACTCCTGGCTTATGCGCCTTCATAAGATCAGGATCACCGGTTTCAATGCCCAGAGAAAGCTGCAAGAATCCTGCTGATTTAAGCATCTGCAAAAGCTCATCATCCGCATGACCCGTGCGAACAGCACAGTTAAAGTGCATCCCCAAAGGCTTTGACATAAGAAGATCACAAAACTTTGTTATACGTTTACGGTGCGCTGTAAAAAGATCATCATAAATAGTAACATGGCGCACCCCAAACTGTTTTTTAAGGTAAAGCAGGTGTTCATAAATAAATTCAGCGGAATTATATCGGTATCCGTGTTTAAAAACAGACCGGTCACAAAATGAACATTGATAAGGACACCCCCGGCTTGTAATCATGGTTGCTCCGGGAGTATTAATATAACTGAACAGGGGCAGGTTATACTTATCCGGAAATCCCTTAAGTTTTTCATAAGCAGGATAAGGCAGGGCATCAAGATCAGGAATCAGATCCCGATGGGGATTTGTAATAACCTGTTCATTGTCCCGCCATACCAGACCCGTTATATCTTTAAGGGCACAACCTTCAGCCAGTTCTCCTAAGGTAAGCTCGCCTTCACCCATACAGAGAAAATCAATATGCTCAAAATCTTCCAGCAAAACCCCTCCCATGGAAGAGATATGAACACCTCCAAAAACCGTCCTGATCTCCGGCTGTTGTTCTTTGATCTTCACAGCCATATCATAGCCGTCAAGAAAGCCTGAAGTTGTTGCAGAAAAACCAACAAGATCAGGATGATATCCAAGAACAAGCCTGGAATTAAGCTCAGTTCCCGAAACAGCACCAGGGCCTAGACAATCATGAACAAAAACCTCATGACCAAGTTTTTCCAGATAAGCAGCGATGGAAAGCAGGCCCAAAGGAGCCATACGGTTGGCAATTGCTGCAACATCTTTTCTGCCGGGCATCCAGTTATAACCCGCAGGATGAACCAGAACAATACGCATAATAATCCTTGTTTTTCAATTTATCGGTCTGATGAGTGTTCAATCACTATCTGTATTGCACTTTACTGCAGGCACATAATCCGGTTCAATTGTCTTCAGAACCTCCCGGGACCGCAAGGGGCGATTTGCACGACCCGTCATACTCAACAAAAATGTCGCACTGTTTATCTGATTTAATCCGCCATGTATTGAAGCCATGTCAATAAACGATTCAAACAGGGTAAAACCATTATAGAAACCGTCAAGAATTGAAACCATTAAGTCCGGTGTACACACAACAGTGCCATGAAAAGCATTCCAAATCCGGGAAGGAGCGTCCGGCCATTCATGATCCACTGTCGCCTCGAACCAGTCATCATCAGAGGCAAATCCTTCTACGTCAATTTTACCGGATTTAGTCAATGCTTCAATCACTGACTGGTAGCTAAGGACATCCGAATCAATAGGAATATACCGTAACTTCCCTCCCTTTTTCTCTATTGCTGCAGTTCCTCGGGCATCACGAACAATCACACGGTCACCAGCCATATACAATACGAGCTCCGTCTGAGGCAATTTCAACAAAACATCCGCAACGCGCGAAGGCTCTCGTGTATGAATTCCGGCATACGTGCAGAGACCTTCTGCGTCAATCACAATATCCGTCTTTGATTCGATTTTATCCGTTACCTTAAAACCAGCGTCATTTAAAATGTCCTGCAAAGAAATAAATTTAGATTTCATCAGGTTATGTCCGTGGTCTGCCATAATGGATATTTTTATGGCGCCCTGCCGCTCCCATAAAAGCTGAAGGCAGAGACGCTCCACCCCATCCAGACATTCATAAGCGCCCTGCCTGCCATATTTACATACCATTCCCGCAGAACTGGCATCATAAACAATCGTCACGCGACTCGGACTCTGGTCAAGTCGTTGCTTGATCTGTTCCAGCTCATCCGGATATACCTGACGGGGTTTCATAAAGCCACGCCCCATGGTAAAAAAGGGGGTGGAGTAATCTAAGTAACGCTCCCAGGGTTGCTTGACACCATTCATCTGATTCCAGTATGACGAACTCATACTATTGGTACGATGATCATAGAAATGATTGTTTGTTCCTGCGCGAGGCGGTACGTGAAGCAGACGGTTATAAACGACATCCGTGAGGGATGGGAAAGGCGCAATCACTTTCTGCGGCGGCGGGAACCAACTGAAATGGCCTGATTTATATTTATCTACCACACACTGATATGGGATTGAATCCAACAAAATGATCAGGTGCGGAACGTCCTCATTCGCATAATCATTGATATTATAAATTCTCTCGTATCGGCCATCTTCATCCTCGTCATAAGCAAGAATGGAAATGTTCCCTTGAGCATCCGCCTGCAAAGCAAAATCAGAGATACCATTGCCATTAACATCATAAAGGATTTCTTTTTGCGTAACGGGGGCAGGGTCTGGAAAGGTAATATGTTTCGTGGCACCACATCCGGAAGTCAAAACAAATAGAATTATCAGAAAAAACTGTATAGAAAGCTTCATCATTCTCAGCATGAGACCAGAGCCCTTTCCTGTGTGGTTACAATTTTGATAATTTTTTCAAAAAAATATATAGATTTCCACAAATAATTAAAACCGCTGTAAGCAAATACAAACTCAACGTATATTTTTATTCGCGCAAACAAAAGCGCTTCTTCTTTTAGGCACTTCTTTTATACAAATTTAATATTTTTAAAGTCAATCAATATGACCGACTTTTATTTTAACAGATTCCATTTTGTCGAATATCTATTCAAAGAAGAAACGAATAAGAAATTAATAGCAATTCATTAAAAATCATGATAAAATTTTTAATTTAATGCACCCCTTTGTGCATCGTCACAATACGTTAATTTGTTAACCCATCCTTAGTTGGAGATAATAAATGAAGAAAAAAACCACTCGTATGATATTTGTCGTTATCGGTTTATGTGCCCTTTCATTAATCTTTGCTGATACCGCTGTTGCCAACAACTCTTCGGTAAAAATAATTGCCCCGGACAATGCAGCAATTGGCAGCGAAATTAATGTGGTGCTTCAGGTAAGTCACAACGGAAATAACTTCCTTCACTATACCGAATGGGTATATGTAAAAATAAACGGAGAAGAGATTAAACGATGGGAATTCAGTAATTTTGATAAATCCGAAGATGAAAACTTTACCCGATCCATCACCTATACGGTAACCGGCCCCCTTGAAATAACGGCCGAGGCGAGTTGTAATATTCACGGCAGCAATGGCATTGTTACAAAAA
>JAQIBZ010000383.1 GCA_027858815.1 Desulfobacteraceae bacterium | reverse complement strand
GCATATTTGATTCCAGCTGAGACATACAAAGCCATGATCGGAAAAATGGAAGATTTTCAACTGGGATTACTGGATAAAAAGCGTCGGAATAAAAAAATGTCAGCACTGGAAATAAGTCTCGATGAGTTATAAATTAAAATTTTTACCTACCGCACTCAGTGAATGGAAAAAGCTTGAAAATACCATTCAGGTCCGATTCAAGAAGAAGTTAAAAGCCTGTCGAATATATCCGTATGCATTGCATGGGGAGTTTTGGATTTCTCTCCGGGCATACCAGCGGTGCAATAGCATTGCATGAAATGGTATGAAAAACTTAGCGTCACCTTCGGGCTGAAGTTGTGACTGATTTAGTTAGAAAAGAGAGGTATCCGGAATCTGACACCCGTTGTTTTAGAAAAGATAAAAAATATTTTCACACAAGCAAAAGTTTGTTAAACATAAAGGCTGAAAAAAATTAACAAACTGAGGTGATCAAAATTATCGATATCTGCAATCATCTGCCAAAACATCGTGTTGAATATCATCGTAACGGCATTGCGCTTTTGCCTGAAACGTCCGACCCGGACCCCGGTATGGCAATTCTGGTCATCTATGAACAAATGCATATGACTTCTCTTTCGTGCAATTGCCGTGCTTATAAGGCGAAAAAAAATTGTCCGCACAAAAGTGAACTATCCGGTGTCATCAATTTATTTATCGACAGACCGGATAAGGACGGTTTTGATGCGGCCTTCCGGAAAGGGCCCTGGTACCGGCTGGCTGAGGTATTAAATCAGGCCTGCCATGTTGAAACTGAATACCTGAAGATTGGCACGGCAACTGATGCCGATGCTCAAAGCAATGCTGTATGTGTTTTTCGGGGAGACGATCTTCTGGTTACCTATTATCCTGATCACCGGGTAGAAAAAGCCTCAGGAATAGATGAAGAGGCGTTGTTTGTTCAACGCTCCGGCCTTGTGCCGTCCGCCAGCAATCCGTTTCATCGCGGCCATGCCATAGAAATGCTTTCCGCACTGACCCGTACCGAGTCTGAAAATATTTTAAATGAAAAAAATCTGAAAAGCCGACGCCAGGCTCTGGAGGAAAGTTTCTGGTGTCGGCTGGCCTACCACTGCGGCAACCTGACTGCTCAGGATATCGTTGAACTTGAAATACGAATTGAAAAGGACGGTGTATGCATCGTCAGCTGCGGAGACGGACAAAACCGGATTTTTGAGTTTTTCGTGCCCCATGACAAGGTATTCAACGTTCTCAGAGCTTTAGACGGACATCAGACTGACGAAAACCCGATTAAGCTGCTTCCGAAATCCCTCGAATCCATTTTAAAGGTTTCTGCTGATGAGAACAATGATCTTCATGTATCACTTTTTCTCGTGCTTCACCTTCCGGACGGAACAACGGAAACCATTGAACGACGACGACTGAAAAGTTTCTGGTACGGTGATTATGTTTATGTGCCATGGCACAATATTCTCACTACCTGGCGTAAACCGGATCATTTATGGGAAAAATTTTCAGGCCGTTATCAGAAGACGCTTCGCCGGGATCGGATACCGCAGATACTGGAAAATATCGAAGACTTTTTTTCACCCCCTAATATCATTGATGAGCGTGTTGCTCAGTTGGCAATTTTCAGAGATATCAGCCGGGTGGTCATCACGCCTTCTGCTGAGGATCGCGACTGGTGCTGGTTGTCTGTGGAGTATGGGTTTGGGGAAAATGGTGCGGTGTCGCTGACCGATATTTATCAGGCCAAATTATCCGGCAAACGATATCTGTCTGTTGCCGGTGGATGGGTGGATACAAGGGCCATTGATTTGGAAACGGTTTTAGGGGGGGCTGACAATTCACTCACCCGCCAGCTTGCCGGTTCAAAGACGCAGATTCAGTTATCCCGGGCAAACCTTTTGCGCCTGCAGGCTGCCACCGGCAAAGCTCTTGAAATCAGAGAGGAAACACAAACCGATTGCGCCGGCATTCGAACGCTGCTGAATATGGTCCCCGCATTGCCGGTCAAAGGGCTGGACGGTTTTGCCAGTGTTCTCCGGGAGTATCAGCACAAGGGCCTTGAATGGATGACATTTTTATTTGAAAATGGTTTCGGCGGTCTGCTTTGCGATGAAATGGGGCTGGGTAAAACCCATCAGGTCATGGGGTTGATGGTCTGGCTGATGAAAGTCAAAAAAGAGCGCTTCCCGTTCTTGGTCATCTGCCCCACAACGGTGATTTCACACTGGGAACGAAAAATTACGGAATATGCACCGGCACTGCATCCCATTGTTTATCACGGCACGGACAGAGAATTGACAAATGGCAATGCGCCGGGAACGGTTCTGATTACATCCTACGGAATTCTGATGCGGGACATTCGCCGGCTGTCAAAAATCAACTTCAGCCTTGCTGCGTTTGACGAAGCCCAGTTTATTAAAAATACAGCCACAAAAACTTACGCCGCCGCCCTTGACCTCAATGCAATTATGAAAATAGCCGTCACCGGGACGCCCATTGAAAATCGTCTGGGGGATTTAAAGGCGCTCATGGACCTGACGGTTCCGGGTTATTTGGGTTCGGATAATTTTTTTGTGCATCGCTATGAATCCGAAGGGGTAAACCGCCTTAAAGAACTGAGACAATTGGTCGGGCCGTTTACCATGCGCCGGACTAAAAATGTGGTTCTGGCCGAGCTGCCTGAAAAAATTGAGGACATCAGATACTGCCTGCTGACGGTATCCCAGGTCCGTCTTTACCGGGATGCCGTGGACACCCGCCGAACCGGGCTGCTACGGGCGTTGGATCAGGAAGATGAAGCCATCCCGTATATTCATATTTTTGCCTTGCTGACGTTGCTGAAACAGATCTGCAATCATCCGGCCTCCATTTCCAAAGAAGGGTTTGATCCCGGCATCGGTCCGCTGGATTCGGGAAAGTGGGAGGTGTTTGAGGAACTGGTCGACACCTGCCTGGAAAACGGGCAGAAGATCGTGGTGTTCAGCCAGTTTGTCAAAATGATTGAAATAATTATTCAGCATCTGAAAAATAAAGCGATCGGTTTTGCCTGCATTACCGGTCAGACGCGAAACCGGGGCCGGGAAATTGACCGGTTTAATGAAGATGATGATTGCCGGGTATTTGTCGGGAGCCTCAAGGCCGGGGGCAGCGGTATTGATCTGATTGCCGGATCAGTAGTGATCCATTACGACCGCTGGTGGAATGCGGCCAAAGAAGACCAGGCCACCGACCGTGTTCACCGCATCGGCCAGGCCCGGGGCGTACAGGTTTTCAAATTGGTCACCGAAGGCACCTTGGAAGAAAAGATTTCCACAATTATCGACCGCAAAAGAAAGCTTATGGCGGATGTCATCAAGGACGATGATCCCGGGACATTAAAAACATTTTCCCGGGAAGAGCTGATTGATCTGCTGTCTCTGCCGGAATAGCTTTGAGGTCTGTTATGTTTCAGGTATTTGCTGTATGGCTCTCAAAAAAATTGTGCCCGCGAAGGCGGGTAGCGGGAATCCAGAAATATTTTCAAGTCCTTAGCATTCGGTTAATCCATTTGGTGTTCCAAAATGGAATTCAAAACCACCGTAGGGTGGATTAGCGAAGCGTAATCCACCAGAAATCTGAATAGAGCCGTCTGTTCAATTTTTGTCAGCTGGGTTGAATTGACTTGATCTGCTGCCATTTCAGGAACAGTCGGGTTTGCCCGGTTACTGTTTCCAAAATCCCATTTTAGAAAGGACTTTTAATCACGCGAACGCCTTTTGCTACCCGAACCCCATCTGCTCCTGAATAAAGTTGATATAGTCACGCCCCTTACCGGCACGGCGGAGTATTGACCGGTAAATGGTACCGAGCAATCTTGAAATTTCATCCGGCGGCAAGGACGCAAGATCCTTTTGAATGATTCTGTCTATGACCTCAAAACCCTGTTTTTGCAGATTATCGGCAAAGTCTAATTTTTCGTCTTTAAAATGATATCGGTCCATGAGCAGCTCAGCAATTTTCTTAAAAAATTGGTCATCCGGGCGACCATCGAGTTGAGTATCAAATAGACAGAACGCGGATTCGATGACATCGGCCGCACTCTGAAGCTGGATATCATCAGACATGCGCTGCAGCGCATAATGAGGTGCTTTTTTGTAGTTTCGGATAGAACGGGTATCCACAAAGTAAGAGCATCCTCCACATTTTTCAGCCGCCCGTGTTTCTCCACAGCAGAGGCTGCATATAAAATTCTCTTGAAAAAGACATTTTCTTTTTCCCTTTCGGGTATTGCATATCGGACATTTTGCCATTCGTGTAATTCCTTGATATGTTATATGAAATTAGATCGTTTTGAGCATTTCAGCTCCTTTAAT
>JAQIBZ010000382.1 GCA_027858815.1 Desulfobacteraceae bacterium | reverse complement strand
TCTGGTAATTTTTAATCTCCGAAAATTTATATTTTTTCCCGTATTCAGTATTCCTGGCCAGGTTTAGAAGCTCGCTGAGTTCACGGTTTTGTACCTTATGCGGGTATCGCCTGAATTCCTCAATTTGTTCAAGGCGATTAATATTTATCAAATTTAATATTGAATTAATAACTGCCATTTTTTCTTCTTTATTCCGGGCAAATTTGATTATTTTTATCCAATATAAAAAGTTTTTGCAATGAATTGGCTTGATATTGTTATTTTAATTCCTGCCTTATGGCTTGGTTTTAAGGGTTTTAAGAATGGCCTGGTAAAAGAAATAGCAGGCCTTGCAGCTTTGTTTTTGGGCTTGTGGATAGCCGTAAATTTTTCCCATTACATTGAAGGGCTGCTCAGTGAAAATACAAACATCAGCGACGATTATTTGCCCCTGATTGCTTTTGCTGTGTTGTTTATTGTTACCGTGATATTGGTTCATTTGTTGTCAAAGAGCATTGACAAACTGGTAAAGTCGGTTGCCCTGGGGTGGGCAAATCAGCTTACCGGACTGGTTTTTGGCGTGGCAAAAGCCGTGTTGATTATTGGTGCTGTTATTTTTATCCTTGATCAGGTCATTGTGGTTGAACTCGATCTTATTCCACGGGAAATAACAGAAGAATCTTTGTTGTATCAACCCATCAATGAGTTGATAGAATTTGTCTATCCCAAGATTAAAAATTTGCACCTTGAAGAATTCCATGTGACGTAGATGATGATAGAGAACCTGAAAGAACCAAATTAGTAATACCGGTTTAGTGCTATTTTTTCAACACACTTAATAAGGTATCCGGAAAAAACAATCAACCCAATAAATCATACGAAAATACGTTAACATATACCAGATATTATGATATCTCAAGTAACTAAGATGATCATAAATTTGTGTACAATGATTGAACAAAATTCATACCTTTGCAATAAATAAAAGTTTATGGGACTTGTAAGTTTTTTCAAATTACCATCATATTCAGTTTTTAATTATCAACCTCGTTTTTATGATGCTGAGAAAGAGCGACAGGAAAAACGGCGTAAACAACTTAGGATAGAACAAGGGAAAGATATTGATTTACCTCCCGGTTCTACTGCAGAAGACAGAATAAGGGGAAAAATGCAATATAAAATCCCACCTGTCAAAAAGGCAAAACGGCGGTCAAATTTACGGTTGCTTGGTATTCTGGCAGTACTTTTGTTGCTTGTTTATATAATAATGGCAGTTTGATATGTCTGATAACATTCATTTATTACCGGATGCGGTAGCAAACCAGATTGCTGCCGGTGAAGTGATACAGCGCCCTGCTTCTGTGGTAAAGGAGTTGTTGGAAAACGCTGTGGATGCCGGTCCGGATAAAATTCACATCATCGTCAAAGATGCAGGAAAAACCCTGCTCCAGGTAATTGATAATGGCTCAGGCATGAGTGAAACTGATGCCCGCATGGCTTTTGAACGGCATTCCACTTCCAAAATCACCAAAGCTGACGACTTGTTTGCTATTCGTACCAAGGGTTTTCGCGGCGAAGCCCTTGCTTCCATTGCTGCCATAGCTTCTGTTGAATTGAAAACCCGCCGTGAAGATGAAAAGGTGGGTACCATTGTCCGGTTATCTGCTTCAAAAATTGAAAAGCAAGAAACCATTGCTTGCCCCAAAGGCAGTAATTTCTCGGTTAAAAATTTGTTTTTTAATGTCCCGGCACGCCGAAAATTTCTAAAAACGGAACAAACAGAATTCAGGCACATCATTAATGAAGTACAACGTGTTGCCCTGACACATCCCGAAATTCACTTTGTGCTTACACACAACGGCAATGATGTTTTCAACCTTGGCAAAGGCAACATAAAACAACGCATTGTGAACATTTTTGGACGACAGATGGAAAACAATCTGATTGATTTAAAAGTAAACACCAATCTGGTAAAAATCCGGGGGTATATCGGCAAGCCCGAAAAAGCAAAAAAATCCTCCGGTGAACAATATTTCTTTGTCAATCGCAGGTATATGAGGCATCCGTGGTTTTTCAGGGCTGTGACCTCGGCTTACGAAAAACTGTTACCAGAAGGCCGTTATCCCCAGTTTTTTATTTATTTCAGCATTGACCCTGATAAAATTGATGTCAACATACATCCCACAAAAACTGAAATTAAATTCATAGATGAACGTCCGGTTTATCAGATGTTGCATGCCGCGGTAAAAGAAGCCCTTGGTAAATTTAACCTGGTGCCTTCCCTGGATTTTGAAAAAGATGAAACCATGGACATTCATCCCGGTAAGAAATCCGGTCTTAAACCACCGGAAATATCAATAAATCCTGATTACAACCCATTTAATGAAGAAAAAAAACAGGGACAAAGCTACCAGTCTTCACATGAGGATTACAGCAAGAAATCAAATTTAAGAAATTGGGAAAAATTGTATGAAGAACCCTCCGTGGATACGTCCGACAGCCTGACGGGCGCGGAAAAATCATCGGATGATAACAAAGTTGCGGTGGATGAATATAAAATGAAAGCCAGTTTTTTTCAACTTAAGCAACGCTATATCATCACGATGGTAAAATCCGGGCTTATGTTGATTGACCAGATCAGGGCTCATGAGCGAGTGGTTTATGAAGATATGATGCAGATACTGAAATCAAGAAAAAGCATCGTTCAGAAAGAATTATACCCCAAAACTGTCACCCTGAGTCCTGAAGATGCTGCTCTGCTTATTGAACTAATGGAAACACTTTCCAACCTTGGTTTTGAACTCAGTGTTTTTGGCGACAACAGTTTTGTTGTTAATGGTATGCCGGCAGAAATCAGTATTTCTGATCCGCAGCTCATGATTGAAGAGATGCTTGGAAATTACAAAAGCCATGCAGGGGATGTGAAGCTGGCCATGGATGAACGCATGGCTTATGCCGTTGCAAAAACTTCAGCACGGTGCTTCGAACAACCACTGAATCCTGAAGAGATGAAAGCCTTGTTTTACCGGCTCATGGCTTGCCAGGCACATAATTACACCCCCTCGGGAAAACCAATTATTAATATCATTTCAATTGAAGAGTTGGAAAAGCGCTTTAAATGATGAATGATGCCCGTAGAAAAACCTTGTAGGGTATGGGGGATGTAGTTTAGTCATGATTATTTAGTTTTGCCGGATTGTGAAAATGGGAAATTATAATAAACAATTTATCGTGAAATAATAAACTTTTCCCTGGAAACAGAGCCGTTAAGTTTTACATATTGTAGTTAAGGGGACTTCTATTAATTCTTTCGCATCAAGATTTTCAGCGTTTTTCATAGACAATGAAAATTTTTGAAGCACTATCGGGATAATGCAATAAAATTTTAATAATTATGGCTGCACTCGGCATAGCTCAAGCAAGCTTGGCTCTGCCCTCATTTGACTTCGTCTTCTTCCTCCTTGCAAGGCATAGTTAAAGCAAGCTTTGCCTCTGCACTTGCTTCGTTCGTCAGTTGC
>JAQIBZ010000365.1 GCA_027858815.1 Desulfobacteraceae bacterium | reverse complement strand
ATTACCTTCAAATGGTAAAACTCGGGGACTGGCAACTTGCTTTTAAGTTTTAATTTGGGAGAGTGAGTCCGCCGTAAAGCAGGGATCGACATTAAAAAGCTGACCAAAATGACAGTATTCCAAAAACTTTCAGCGGTGCACACTGTCGATAAATCCTGTCAGCATTCTTCATCTCGACAGACCACAACATCTTGATTGAGATTTTATCGTTGACATAGTTATCAAGAATGATAACTATATGGCATGAAATGGCAGGTTACATTTTTCAATAAAAAGGTAGAGGCAGAAACAATGTCATTTCCGCCTGGTATTCTGGCAAACTTCTTACATATTGCAGAAATGATAGAGGAGTTTGGACCTGCACTTGGAAGCCCATATACCAAAACGTTAAAAGACGGATTATTTGAAATCAGGGCAAAAGGCAAAGAAGGAATTGGCCGGTCATTTTTCTGTACGGTCAAAGGAAAAGAGGTGATTATTTTACATTCGTTTGTGAAAAAATCACAAAAAATTCCAAAAAAAGAAATTAAAACCGCCCGACAAAGATTAAAAGAGGTAAAGTCATGAGACCGTCATTTAAAGAATTTAAAAAAAAGGCATTCCATCGTCCGGAAGTAAAAAAAGAGTATGAATTGCTGTCTCCTGCTTATGAGCTTAGAAAACAATTGATCAGAATCCGCAAGGAAGCCGGTCTGACTCAAGAAGAAATTGCAGATCGTTTAAACACGAAAAAAAGCAATATTTCCAGGCTTGAAAATGTAAATTCGAAAAGCTCTCCAAAGCTGTCAACCATTGAAGAATTTGCTAAAGTCGCAGGCTTTAAAATTGAAATCAATTTTAAGCCACTTGATCCGACGAATACATCCCAGCATCCATAGTTTTCCCAAGTCTTAAAAGTAGAAATTCTCTTCACTCACTCAATAAGACGGAATTAAAATAATGCCGGTTTTTCTTTGCCCATGAACTATAAAATGGAAAATGAAAACGACAGTATTGCGAAATATTTCAGAAGCGTGGACTATCGATAAGGATCGTCAACATTCTTCATCTTGCCAGCATACCACATATTGATTGAGGTTTATGACACCTGACTCTCATTTGAGATTTATCATTTCAAAATAAAATATAGGTTCAATAAAGTTTCGATTCTTTATGAGTAAGAATATGCCGAATATAAATTCGATGCGTATTATAGTGTATTGCGGCAATCAAGCGGGCTTTATTGCCACCTATTGAGGGTTCTCATGATATTCTGCACGCTGATAAGATCTTTTGGCTTTAGTCATCGTTTCGGCCAGCACAATGTCATTCCGGCATGCTTTCCCGATAGAAACATTCGAGCACAAGCTTAGCCGGAATCTATGTTCGGATATAACACATAACTGGATTCCCGATAGAAACATTCGGGAATGACAAATCTGCTTTGGCCGAAACGATGATCAAGGCCGATCTTTTCATGAGGAATTAAATATTTTTCACCTTTCACTTTCTATCTTCAGCTAACCCCTCTATTTGAGATTTCTTCAATAAAAAATCAAAATATTCATCAATCAGCTGTTCCGCCTCTTCCAGTGTTCTGATTTTGGTAATTGATTCCCGAAACCGGCTGCTGTTGGGAAGTCCTTTGACAAACCAGGTCAGACGGCTGCGCATCATTCGGCAGGCATTGAGTTCTCCGATATATTCCACGGATGCAGCCACGTATTTTTTCAAAATGTTAAAGCGCTTTTCAAAGTCAATTGCCGGAATGCTTCCATGTTCAATCAGTGAATGAATCTGAAAAAATATCCAGGGGTTGCCGATGGCAGCACGCCCTACCATAACAGCATCGCATCCGGTCTGGTCGAGCATGGCAACAGCATCTTCAGCCTTTTCAATATCTCCGTTACCGATCACCGGGACGGATACTTGTTGTTTCAGTCTGGCAATCAATGACCAGTCAGATTTGCCGGTAAATCCCTGTGTGGCGGTTCGTGGATGAAAAGCAATGGCATCCACCCCGCAATCTTCTGCAATTTGGGCAATTTTAAATGCGTCATTGCCTGAAGCATCCCAGCCGCTTCTGATTTTAATGGTCAACGGAATGCTGACTGCCGTACGGGCTTTGGTTAAAATTGCTTTGGTTTTTTCCGGCTCTTTCATTAGAGCGGAACCCGCCCCGCTTTTTAAAATCTTTTTAACCGAGCATCCGAGATTGATATCTAAAATATCAGCCCCCGCTTCCTGAGCCATTTTTGCCGCATAAGCCATGATGTCGGGATCTGCGCCAAATATCTGGACGGAAATCGGTTTTTCTTCAGCACAGCTGTGCATCATGTCGATTGTTTTTACAGATCCGTAGGATAAGGCATTGGAACTGATCATTTCAGAACAGACCAGTCCGCATCCGGCTTCTTTTACAATCAGTCGAAAGGGCAGGTTGGTGATTCCGGCTAAAGGGGCCAGTACGGTATTATTTTTAAGTTGTATGTTTCCGATTTTCATTTTTTATTTCTGGGATTTGCATAACAAAACAGGCAATTATGATAGCATGGCTGCTGCTTATACAATCCAATATCTTTTGAGACCATGCAGCCGCATCCCTGTTTAATCCGCTGGCCGGTATCTTTTTTATAAGACAGTTTACCGCCAAAAAGATC
>JAQIBZ010000338.1 GCA_027858815.1 Desulfobacteraceae bacterium | reverse complement strand
CCATGGATCCGCCATGTTTCTGGAATTCCGGAACATAGGGGTCCATTCGTCCGGCAGTGGTCGGGCCGAAAGACCCTGAGGCAAATCCTTCCGGCGTTTTGGCAGGCCATGCATAATATACGTTATGATCTTTTAAGTATTGCGGCAGCGCCCCTTCTTTTTCCAGTCTGTCATAAATTTTCGCATGGGCAATGTCCCGGGCAACGATAATCTTTCCGGAAAGAAACAGACGGGTCGCCACCGGATATTTGCTTAAATCGTTGCGGATATCATTCATGGACCTGTTCAAATCTATTTTCACGGCTCGGGCATCTTCGGTCACGGGAGCAGGTAAAAATCGGGCCGGGTCTTTGTCCAGCTGTTCTAAAAAGATGCCGTGTTGATTAATTTTACCTTTGATATTTCGATCCGCACTGCAGCTCACCCCTATGCCTAAGGGGCAGGATGCACCATGGCGCGGCATTCGGACCACCCGGATATCATGACAAAAATATTTTCCGCCAAACTGGGCGCCAATTCCTAAGTCACGGGATATTTTTAATAATTCCGATTCAAGTGAAACATCCCGGAAGGCGTGCCCGTTTTCATTGCCCTGACGCGGAAGATGATCCAGATAGCCGGTGGAAGCCAGCTTCACGGTTTTTAAATTCATTTCCGCAGAGGTCCCCCCCACCACTATAGCCAGGTGATATGGGGGACAGGCGGCCGTTCCCAATGATTTCATCTTTTGGGTTAAAAAAGTAACCAGGGTTTTCGGATTTAATACCGCCTTGGTTTCCTGATACAAATAAGTTTTATTAGCTGATCCGCCGCCTTTGGCAATACACAAAAAGTGATAGGCATCCCCTTCAACCGCATAGATCTCAACCTGGGCCGGCAGATTGCACCCGGTATTTTTTTCTTCATACATGGAAAGCGGGGCCATTTGGGAATAACGCAGATTGTTTTTTGTGTAGGCGTTAAACACCCCTTTTGACAAGGCTTCTTCATCTGCAAAACCGGTCCAGACCTGCTGGCCTTTTTTACCCATAATAATCGCGGTCCCGGTATCCTGGCACATGGGAAAAACAAAATCTGCTGCGATCACGGCATTTTTAAGCATTTCCAAAGCCACATACCGATCATTTTCCGAACTCTCACCGTCTTCCAGGATCTTTGCCAACTGTTCGAGATGAGCGGTCCGGTAGAGATGGGCCACATTCCTAAAGGCATTTTCGGAAAGCAGAGTCAGGCCTTCGGGCTTGATCCGAATAATCTTTTTACCATCAAAAGATTCAACATTTACGTATTCAGTTGACAAACACTCATAAGCGGTTGTGTCCTCTCCAACCGGAAACATGGGCTGATAATTAAATTCAACCATTTCAGGCTCCTGCTTTTATGATTTTTCATCCTCTCCAAATGCCCGGGCGTGCGTTTTCAACGCACACATATCACCGCACATGGTGCAGACATCACGGTCTTTGTCCTCACTTTTGTGACGCACTTCTCTTGCTTTTTCCGGATCAATGCACACTTCAAACATGGTTTTCCAGTCAAACCGGTTGCGGGCTTCAGACATTTTCCGATCCCGTTCCCAGGCGGATGGAATGTTCTTTTCCAGGTCACCGATATGGGCCGCGATTTTGGATGCAATCACCCCTTCACGGACGTCTGCTATGGTTGGCAGGGCCAGATGTTCAGCAGGGGTCACATAACACAGAAAATCCGCCCCGTTTGCCGCTGCAATGGCGCCACCAATAGCAGCTGTGATGTGATCATAACCAGCCGCAATATCTGTGGGCAGTGGCCCCAGCACGTAATACGGTGCGCCACCGCAAACACGTTTCTGCATTTTCATATCCCCGGCAATTCGGGAAAGCGGCACATGGCCGGGGCCTTCAATCATTACCTGCACCCCGGCATCCCTTGCCTGCTGTGCCAGATGGCCGAGAGTGATCATTTCCGTAATCTGTGCGCCGTCTTCCGCGTCAAAAATAGTTCCAGGGCGAAGACCGTCACCCAGCGAAAGGGTCACATCATATTCCCGGCAGATTTCCAGCAGCCGGTCATATTTTTCATACAATGGATTTTCCGTATTATTCTTCATAATCCATTCCGCCATCAGGCTGCCGCCACGGGATACAATTCCCATCATCCGGTTGCTTTTTCTTAAAACCCGTATAGTTTCACGGGTAATGCCGCAATGAACGGTCACAAAATCAACCCCGCCCTTTGCCTGATATTCGATTTCATCAAATATTTCATCTTCAGAGATATCAGCACAAGTGCGGTCTTCGGCAAACACCTTGCTGATGGTTTTGTATATAGGCACAGTGCCGATCATCACCGGCGAATGCGTAATAATTGATTTTAATATCTTGGCAAGATCACCGCCGGTTGAAAGATCCATAACCGCATCCGCACCAGCGGCAACCGCCACATCCAGCTTACCCAGTTCCTCATCAATATCAAAATGGCTGGGCGATGTCCCGATATTGGCATTTATTTTTGTTTTCAAGCCTTTGCCCACACCCCTGGCAGTAAACGCGTGATTGATATTTTTCGGGATCACAACAGACCCGTCAGCTACGCGCTGCCGGATTATTTCTGCTGAAACATCTTCATACTCCGCCACCTGGGCCATTGCCTCTGTGATGGTTCCTTTTCTGGCTTCTTCAAGCTGTGTCATAATATATAACCTGTTTTTTCATGTAGGCCGGGTTTCTTACCCGGCACCCAAATCTGATGATTGGCATATTCCATTTGTCGGGAAAGAATCCCGACCTACAATTTATTTTATCGGCACTTATGAAATTACTTGAAAGCTTCCGATTGTATTTTGTGCCACTCTATCGATAAATAATTATACTTCATTAAAATCTCGTTAATGGCAAATTAAAAAGTGCTAAATTTAAAATTCAGAAACTCGTTTACAAATAGAAATTTCGGTGTCAATGCCATTACCTTCCTAATCATTATAAACGGCCAGCCAGCTCTCCGGCAACTTTTTCTCCGGAAAGCAGCATCCCGCCAAAAATCGGCCCCATTCTCGGGCCGCCAGCGGTTGCATTCGCTGCCATCCCGACTACATAAAGTCCGGGAAATACTTCACGGGTATTCTCGATGGTCAGGTTCTCCGCATGATCCGCCCACATGGACTTTTCACCCTCGATTTTTCCGCTGGGTGTCATCAGTTTGCCCGGTACTTTACGGACCGCTACTTTTACAACTTCCGTGGCGTGGCCCGTGGCATCCACTACAAATTTTGATCGAACCGTCAGCGGGTCAATATGCAGACCGGCCATTTCCACCGGAGACCAGTTAATAACAAGTCCGGTAATCCCTTCAGGCCGCATCATCACATCTTCTACCGATACACAGTTAAATATGGTAAGCCCCGCCTGAACTGCTTTTGACGTCAGCGTTGAGATGGCTTCCACGGCATCTGCGGTATAGTAATTTTCCTGAAATTCTCTGAACCGGATGCCGAACTCTTCTAAAATATGAATCGCGTCTTTTTGCACAACAATTTCGTTAAACATCATGCCGCCACCCCACATACCACCGCCGATACTTAATTTCCTTTCGTACATTACCACCTTCTTACCTGCTTTGGCAAGATAGTAGCCGGCAACCAGGCCTGAAGGACCGCCACCAACAATGGCCACGTCTGTTTCAAGGTTGTTGATTAACTTTTCATAATACCGATCGATAATTGCTTTTGTGATGATGATTTCATCCAATGCCATGATAAAAACTCCTTTAATAATCGAACATTTAGAATAAAGCCTGATACTTGAACAAAACCCACACCCATTAAACAAAAAAAACCGTTTCCCGGCAACGGGGAAACGGTTCACATACGGAAATCCGCATCTTTTATAGATTCTATCGTTTCCCTTCGCAGGTATGATCCTGATCAGGTTCGAAGGGTTACCCGAATTTCGGATTCTCAGCTGCCATGCAACACCCCTAACTTCTTTATGTGTGGTAAAATATGATCCGATTGTCAAGAAGAAATAAAACCTGCTTACAAAAGGCCTTCGCTCTGGAGCGTTGTGATTATCGCATGAACTGATTTTCCACGATTCATTGTATAAAAATGCAATCCCGGAACACCGTGTTTCAGCAAATCCCGGCATTGCTGAGTGGCAAGCGCTATCCCGAACTGAACGACCCCGGCCTTGTCATCTGCCGGTATGCTGTCGAGTTTTTTTCTGACATCTTCCGGGATGGTTGATCCGCAAACACCGGCCAGTATTTCAAGGAGTTTTACCGTATAAATCGGCATAATACCCGGAATAATCGGGATAGTAATTCCTGCTGCCCGACAGCGTTCAACATAATCATAATAATACTGATTATCATAAAAGAACTGCGCCATCAGATATTGAGCACCATTATCCTGTTTCAGCTTTGCGTATTCAATATCTTTATCCAGACTTTCTGCATGAATATGGCCTTCGGGGTAACCGGCCGCGCCCTGGCAGAAATCATAGCGTTCTTTAATAAATTTCAGTATATCAGAAGCATGTGAGAACGCATCCGGATGGGATGTAAACCCGGCCTCTCCCTGAGGCTCATCTCCCTGAATCACGAAAACCGTTTCAAGGCCTTGACTTTTAAACTTATCCAGGACTCCCGCCATATCGTCCGGCCCCAGGCCAACCCCGGCGATATAGCCCACCACATTCAGACCGCGATCATTTTTAATTTTATCAATCAATTCATAAGACCCATCCCGCGTGGAACCTCCGGCACCAAACGTTACGGACATATAATCATGTTTTGTTTCAGCCAGCAGATCCAATGTTTTTTCAAGATTTTCCGCTGCTTTTCCCGTTTTGGCCCTTGAGAACTCAAAAGAGATAACCGGTTTATCACCTGCCTGATTATATAAATCAGCGACCTTCATGGCATTCCTCCATTAATAATTTGATATAATTCATAATTTCTTATATTTAATTGTAAACAACACGGCTAATTTCACGCAAATACTTATAACATTGATAAAAATCATGAACAACAGAAAATTTCAAGGTTGTGTTATCCAGACTTCAACTGTATTTATAACCTCAGGGCCGTGGAAAAAAATAATTGTCCCATATGGCAAAGGATTTTGGTTCGTATTCAAGGCGCGATGAAGCGTGCATATCGGGATATGAGAGCTTTATCGCAACAAAGAATACGGGCCAAAAGACGAGCAAGATTGGATAATTATTTTTTTTCACGGCCCTTATACCCCTAAAAATATGAGGCGCCATGAAATTTGACCAATATTATATATCAGAAGAAATTAAAAAGAACCTTTCCCTTCTCGGTTTTAAACGGCCAACGGATATTCAGTTTAAATCCATTCCGTCGATCATGAAAGGTGAGGATGTTCTTGCCATTGCCCAGACAGGCACCGGCAAAACAGCCGCGTTTGCAATCCCGGTTATCAATAAAATTCACACTATCAAAACCAGCAAAAGCTCATACGGCATTAAATGCATTGTCATGGTCCCGACCCGTGAACTGGCCGTGCAGATCGGTGATGTGTTTAACTCTATAGCCCGGCATACCAAGGCCAAAGCATTTGTTGTTTACGGCGGCGTAGAACAGGATACCCAGATCAAAAAACTCCAGGACGGCATTGACATTCTTGTGGCCACACCCGGACGCATGTTTGATCTGATCAGTCAGGGATATATAAAGTTGGACAGTGTGGATACCCTTATTTTAGATGAAGCAGACCATATGCTGGACTTAGGGTTTATCAAAGATATCAGATATGTGAAAAAAATGCTCACCCGCAAACACCAGACCCTGTTTTTCTCTGCCACCATCAACAAGGAAATCAAAAAGCTGGCGTTTTCCCAGGTAAAAACGTCTGCCATTCGCATCCAGATATCTCCGGATGACCCGGTATCAAAGAATGTATCCCACTTTGTGATGTTTGTTGAAATGGATGATAAACGATTTTTTTTGGAAAGATTTATTAAAGATCATCCGGACAGTAAAATTATTGTCTTTGTCCGAACCCGGGTCCGCGCCGAGCGTGTTGCAAAAGCAATGGAAAGAGTTCAGATAGAAGCATTTACCATTCATGGTGAAAAAGAACAAAACAGTCGCTCGGATGTGATGCAGAAATTCAAAAATGGAGATTTTCGGTTATTGATTGCCACGGATGTCAGCGCCCGGGGAATTGATATTGCTGATGTCAATTATGTTATCAATTATGACCTGCCGGAAAAAGCGGAAAACTATGTGCATCGCGTCGGCCGAACCGGACGGGGAGTTAATAAGGGCATTGCCGTTTCGTTCTGCAGTACCGAAGAAAAAGAACGTCTCTCAGAAATCCAAACATTTTTAAACAAAAACATTGAAGTAATGAAAACCAGTAAAGCTGATTACGCCCTTGCCATAGAATCGACTGCTGCGGTTGATGATATCCAGACGTTGATTGAAAATTTTGAACACCGGCCAAGGCGCAAAAAGAAAAAGTCTAAAAAGAAAAAATAATCAGGGAAAAATGAAATATCTGTTTATTGAATCCTTTTCCATCGGCTCCCATGCGCTTTTTGCAAAGGGGCTGGCCGATGCCTCTTCACATTCTTTTGATGTCATTGAGATGACCGGGGAAAACTATCGCTGGCGAATGCTTGGGGCAGCCCTTTATATGGTTGAAACCATTCCGGGCATTGATAAATACGACGGCATAATCGTTACAGATCTATTTAACCTGGCGGATTTCAAAGCCCTGGTTGGGCCGAAATGTCCGCCGGTTATGATCTATTTCCATGAAAACCAGCTGACATATCCCCAGCCGGTGGGAGACAAAAGCGTGTTTATGCTCGGCATGATTAACATCACCACCGCCCTTGCAGCGGACATGGTGTTGTTTAACTCAATAATGCATCAAGAAGCTTTTTTAAAAGCCGTGCCACAATTTTTAAACCGGGGTCGTGATTATACCCCCAAAGGGATTGCCGAAAAAATCCGTCAGAAATCAACCGTGCTCTACCCCGGAATTACCCTGCCCTCTTCATCTGATGTTGATGTTCAGAAACAGACCGATCCTCCCCTGATCATCTGGAATCATCGCTGGGGATTTGATAAAAACCATCAGCAATTTTTTAATGTGCTTGAAAAACTTCAAGAACGGGGAATTAATTTTCGCTTAGCGCTGATGGGAGAGAATTTCGGCAAAATTCCGGGAGAATTTATTCAGGCGCAAAAGACCTTCAAAAAAGAAATTGTTCAGTTCGGATATGTAGATTCCAGAGCAGAATATATTAACTGGCTGAAACAGGGAAACATTGTCATCAGTACCGCCATTCAGGAAAATTTCGGCATGTCCGTGGTTGAAGCAATGATCATGGGCTGTATCCCGCTCCTGCCCAACCGGCTGTCATACCCTGAGATACTTCCCAAAGTGTTTCATGACCAATTTCTTTATAAGAATAAATACGATCTATTTGATAAACTAACTCAAATCATTTTGGATATGAGGGCGTATGAAGAGACAAGCAAAAAACTGGCCCGTGAAATGGAATCTTTTTTATGGGAAAATGTTAAAGACGCTTATGATATAGCTATTGAAAAGCTTGCGATACTTTAGGAATGTGAATGAAATAAAATCTGTTTTACAAAAAAGGGAATACGTCAGAATGAATATTTTATCATTTTCAATGATTTACCTGGTCCCCGTCACCGTATATCTTGGCTACTGGCTGGGAGGAATTTATACCTTTATGACGCCTTTTTTAGTTTTCGGAGTTGGACCGCTCCTGGATTTTATTATTGGAACATATACACGCAACCCGTCAGAAGAATCAGAGAAAAAACTTGAAGCAAACAACTGGTATAAAATGGTGACCATCTTTTGCGCGCCGATTCAGCTGGCAGTTGTTTTCTGGGGAGCGTATGTGGTCAGCTATGGTAATTTGTCGGCCCTGGAACTGGTTGGTTTTATTCTTTCTATCGGGATATCATCCGATATCCTTGGGCTTAGCGCGGCCCATGAATTGGCTCATCGAATAAACGGAAAATTCGAGCCGATGCTTTCTAAAATATTGTATTGCACGGTATTGTACATTCATTTCGGAATGGAGCATGTTGTGGGGCATCACAAGCGGGTGGCCACCCCTGAAGATCCGGCAACCGCACGTCTGGGGGAATCATTTTACGCGTTTTTACCACGAACGATTTTTGGCGGGTTTAACAGTGCCTGGGAGTTTGAAGCCGGCCGAATGAAAAAAAAGAATAAACCGGTCTGGAGCATGGGCAATCCAATGGCCGTCGCACTTCTGGCCCAGACGGCCTTTATGCTTCTCATTGCTGTTGTATTTGGCGGAATGGGTATTTTTTATCTTTTTGCGCAGAGCTTTATCGCGATTGCTTTAGTTGAGAATGCCAACTACGTGGTGCATTATGGGCTGCTGCGCAAAGAAATCGCACCGGGAAAATATGAACCGATCCGGCCCCGGCATTCCTGGAATTCCAGCAACTGGCTATCCAACCATTTTCTGTTTAATATACAGCGCCACTCAGACCATCATTACAAACCTGATCGCCGGTATCAGTTACTGCGTCATTATGATGAAGTCCCACAGCTGCCGACCGGTTATGCGGGAATGATTGTGCTGGCACTTATCCCCCCGCTATGGCGCAAAATCATGGATCCGCGGGTTCTGAGATTCAGACAAAGCCAAAACGATTAACTATTGTAAAAATAATCTATTTTTTTATTGTAAATATGGCCTTGATCATCGTTTCGGCCAGTACAATGTCATTCCGGCATGCTTTTAGCCGGAATCTATGTTCGGAATAGCACATAACTGGATTCCCGATAGAAACATTCGGGAATGACAAACCTG
>JAQIBZ010000281.1 GCA_027858815.1 Desulfobacteraceae bacterium | reverse complement strand
AAAAAGATCCTGAAGAAAAAAAAATACAAATACTGGAGGCTTTAAACGAATGCCTTCAGGAAAAGCCGTTTGACAAAACATCCATCAAAGACATTGCTCGGGCTGCCGGGGTCAATCACGGACTGCTGCACTATTATTTCAAAAACAAGGAAGACATATTAACCCAATATATTGAATATGTGATTGATCACTACAAATCTATTTTCAACAACTGGTTGAATTCAAAAGAGATCCAACATCTCAGAGACAAGGAGCTGCTCGAAAAATTCTTTGATTTTATGAATTCGAAAATCACCTTAAACAAAAAGCTGTCCAAAGTCTTTATCGAAATCTGGGAAATCGCCGCATATAATGATAATATCCGAGTCATCCTCCAGCAGGCCTACCGGGAATGGATCGATACCCTGTCTGAAATGCTGAGCACAGTGACCAACGATCCGGCTACCGCTTACCAAACCAGCGCTGCCACGGTGGCGTTTCTTGAAGGAATGGCCCTTTTTTCAATTATACTGACGCCGGATACATTTGATTTTAGTCAGGTACTCACCGGATTCCAGAAAAAAATCATCGATAGTCTTTAGACGGTATGCATTAGGACAGACGATTGCCGAAAAGCCAGCGAGAATTTTCATTACTGCTTCCACCATTGTTCGAGGATGGGAAAAATTGGCATTGATCATCGTATCGGCCATATGTAGCGGAGGTCTTTTGACCTCCATTCTTAATGGAAGGCTAAATCCTTCCGCTACGGCTCTCTGATAATAAAACAGGAATTGTGTCATGGCCGAAACGATGATCAAGGCCAAAAAAAATGGGATGATTTGCCATGAAGTGATTTGGCAGCTTCAAATTATTAGCTTGCTTCTATCTTGACCAGATCAATTGGGGCCTTTGCGTGTAATTTAAGGTTGTTTTGTTATCTTGACCTTTTTATGCGACCTATGATACCGATTAAACTAATGTTAGCTATTAATATCTTTGTCAGTGCCGGTTTTACAAAACAAACAATATCAAACTTTAATAATAGATAATGATGATTGAATCTCATAAAGGAGATACCGTCGCAGACTTAAGGCCTATAATAGCGGCTTTCAAAGAAATCGGTTACCAAAACAAACTGATTCGGTCTGACTATGAATTTGCCGATTTTTTTGAACAATCCACTTCTACCCGCCGTATCATGCTTGGTGTGTTTGGACAGGAACCCCTGAACTACCGTTCAGCCTGTTTTGGCGTGGATATCCGTAAACCTGAAGCACTCCGCGAAGATTCGGCCAATGAACTTCGCGCTTTCGGGTCTCCTGTTATCTTTATAATTCAAAACGGAAGAACACAAACCTGGCACAACACCAGTCACGGATTAATTCCAAAAGAGAATTTTAAAACAGAACACCTTCCGAATATCATTACAAGCAATAAGAAAATTTGGAAACCGGAGGAGATGATTCGTGCAAAAATCGGTTTCAAAACACCCGGACCAAGACAGCTTGACTTTATTGACGCGGGATTAATGCCCGCACTTGAAACAGAAGCATCGGGAAAAATAGATGAAATTATCAGGAGGATACTTCACGTTGTTGAGCAGGCGCATTTAAAAAATAAAATAGAATTTGATGCACAAAAAACATTTCAAGTATTATTTCGTTTCTTAACCGCAAAGCTGATACAGGACAGCCCCATCCCCCAGTCAAAGGACATTGATTTTAAATCCCCGGAACAAACGTTGGAAATTGTTTCAAGATATTACGGAAGTTCTGAAAAACCGTTAATAAAAAATACGCCTAAAGAAATATTAAGCTGTATGTCGGAAGAGATCGGAGGGATTTTTTCATTAAAAAACATCTCGGTGGATACCCTTGCATACATATATGAAAATACTTTTGTCACCGAAAAAAGCCGAGAAGAGATGGGGATTCACAGCACCCCGTCGTATGTGGCGGAGTATGTTGTTTCTCAGCTTCCGATTGAAGAACTATCGCAAAACGAATGGAATTTCCTGGACCCCACCTGCGGCCATGGAATTTTTTTGATTGCCGCCATGCGCCGCATGCGGGAACTGCTCCCGGCAGGATGGAGCGGCAGAAAGCGCCACAAATTTTTTGTTGATAGAATTCATGGTGTTGAGCTCGATGCTTTTTCCATTGAAGTTGCGCGAATGTGTCTGATGCTGGCTGATTTCCCGGAATCCAATAGTTGGGATCTGCTTCATGGAGATATTTTTTCAGGAAAGATTCTTGAACAGAACACCGCCAAAACAAACATTCTTATCGGCAACCCGCCTTTTGAAAAATTTACTATAAACGGCACGGAACTGCCGAAGCCGGCGCATCTTTTAAACAGAGCCCTTCCTGCAATATCTCAGGCAGGCATGATCGGCATGGTTTTGCCCCGGACGTTTCTTGACGGCAAGGATTATCGAAACGAACGATCCATATTGCTAAAAGATTTTGAAATCCTGTCTTTGACCGCCCTTCCTGATAAAATTTTTCTTCATTCCGACGCGGAGACAGCTATTCTTGTAGCCAGAAAACAGAAGAAAAAAATTAGTAGCCTGACAACATACCGGGAAGTAAAGGACCATCACAAGGAACGGTTTCGTTTAAACTCTGAAGTCACATGGGAAGACAACGTCCCGCAGACGTATTTTTCAGAGTGCCAACAAAACAGATTCATAGTCCCCGTATTAAGAGAAGTATGGGATTGTCTGGACAGACTGCCCAAACTTGAAGACTATGCGGAAATAAAAATTGGTGTTCAATATGAATCTGCCCTTGTTAAGGACAGGCTTCATGAAGTCGTTCAAGAAAATCCCTTTCCGGGATCAAAACCTGGGATTTATCATGTAACCGGTGGGTTCAGATCGTTTGTGGCTGAAGAGACCATTTATTTAGATACTGCTGAAAAATTGAGAAGAAAACGGGCGCTTGGTGCCTGGGATTTGGACTGGAATCGTCCGAAAGTGGTTGTGCCGGCAGCTTGTTCTTCCAGAGGGCCTTGGCGACATGCAGCCGCTATTGATAAAAAAGGTCGGATTATCAGTAGAAGCTTCTATTCTGTATTGTCAAATAAAGAGACAGTGAGTCTTGAACTATTAGCGGCACTGTTAAATTCACCAATTTCACAAGCATTCGTTTATGCATATACATTTAAGCGGAATATCCCTGCACGAGTATACAAGGCCATACCTGTTCCTCTAAACTTTGAAGAGGCGGATTTTTTCATTCAATCATTGGTAAACAAATATATTGCTATTCAAGAAAGGGATACTGTAGCAGCCAAAGAGCTTCTGATCCAGATCGACGCGGAAATACTGAAACTGTATAACCTACCACCGAAACTGGAAAGGCAGTTGCTTGATCTTTTCTGGGATGATACCCGCAGAAGGGTGCCTTTTGAATTCAAGGGGTATATCCCGCCGGAAAACGGGTCATGGATTCCTTTGCATATTTTCATATCAAAGCAGTATCAATCAGCGACCCCTGAAAAAATCCTAAAACGGATTCAAAAGCAACCTAACGAGGAGCTACTTCGGGATATAAACGAAATCTGGCGGGAAATCCCATGAAACAGAAAGATTATCTGCTGGATACCAACGTCATATCATATATTTATGAGATGGAGGCTGGTAGCCAAAGCAGGGAATGTCTGACATTAAAAACACGACTTGAGTCACGGCCGCAAAACACCAGAATATTTTTGTCACCGGTTACAGTCGGTGAGATTGAATATGGCATCCTGGTGGGGCCATTTAATGATCCGACGAATGAAAAATATAAAAAACTGGTTGATATTATGACAAGCTATCCCTGCCTTGGTATTGATTGCGACATCGCCCGTCAATACTATTCTCTCCTCCGTGCAAGGCTTTATAATGCATATGCCCCGAACCTCAAAAAAGGACAAAAATCCAGGCAAAAACGCATTGAAGAATGGAAAGACCCGGCCACTTCAAAAGAGCTTCAGATTCAGGAAAATGACCTGTGGATATCGGCCATCGCGTGGGCATACAATCTGACACTGGTTACAGATGATGCAATGACGCCCATCCTTAACGTTGCAGGTAAGGATATTGAATTTGAGAACTGGATAAGATGAAAGCTAAATGGACGTTTGCTGTTTTGAAAAGCGTGGGATGCTATGCTCAGCAAGAATTCGAGGATGACACCTCTCTTTACTATTGAAATAGTCTTCTGACTATGATGCATCATGGCTTCGATACAGGATCTGCTGTTTTCATGAGAACAGATTCGGTGCCGATGGAATTCGTAACAAATCCGGGTGAAAGGGTTGCTTTATTTGTTTGTGACTATATCTTACCAATTCCTTGACATTCGTTTAACCCCTGAGTAATTTCAAAACTATGTAAACATTCACAGAAGTCAGTTGCCACAACTTTTTTAACTTTTCCGTCAGGTCAAACTCATGAGCCGCAAAAAAAAAGTCACCATTACCATTGCTGTTTGCCTTACCCTTTATTCTTTGGTCGGTTTTGTCGTCATTCCCTTAATACTGGAGTCAATACTGCCGAAAAAATTATCTGAAGCCTTAAACCGGCCGGTCACCATTGAAAATATCCGATTTAATCCTTTTGCCCTGACCGCAGCGGTTGAAGGCCTGGACATAAAAGCCAAAAACGCCACTGAACCGTTTGTCTCCTTTGATGAGCTGTTTGTAAATATTCAGACAATGTCATTATTTAAACTGGGGCTGGTGGTTAAAGAAGTTCGGCTTCAAAAACCGGATATTCGCCTTGCCCGGATATCTGATGCTGAATTTAATTTCTCCGACCTGATCCCTGAAAAAAAACCGGAGCAGAAACAGGAATCAAAACCAGAAGGCCAGAAAGCGGATAAAAAACCATTTCAGTTTTCCATTTCAAATATTGCCGTTATTGATGGCAATATCTCATTCTGGGATGAACCGGTTCAAAAAAAACATACAATATCACCGGTTAATTTTAATTTACCGAATATTTCTAACTTTGAAAAAGATATTGATACCTATTCGAAGCCCCTGTTGACTGGAAATTTAAATCACGCCGGCGTTTCCATTGACGTGGACACCAAGCCATTTCATGGCACTCTGGAAACCATCGCCAATCTCTCACTTTCAGGTCTTGAAATTCCTTATTATTTTGCCTATTTACCCGACAACATGGTTGGTTTTGAAATTACCAACGGCAGCCTGAGCATTGATACCCAGGTCTCTTTCCGGCAGAACAACGACCAATCCGAAGTAACGGTTGAAGGTACCATCGGGCTTGTTGACCTTGAGCTTTTAGAAAAAAACGGCAGCAAACTTTTCGCCCTGCCCGGCCTGCAGATTGATATAGCACCTTCCCGCCCAATGGAACAGCAACTGACGCTGGCATCCGTCAGGATTCAATCCCCGGAACTGTCCGTATTCCGAAATCCCGACGGCATCATTAACCTGACCACCCTTGGACCAAAACCAACAGAGAAATCAGACGTTTCGAAAGAAGCCCCGAGAGAAAAGCCAACTGAAAAACCGGAAGACATATCAACAGAATTCGCCCTAACAGAACCTACACCGGATGAAACCGCTCCGGAAACTCCGTTCATACTTGCCATTGACAGTTTTTTGCTGGACGCCGGCACAATCCTATTTTCAGACTCTGCGGCAACCCCTTCTGCCGCCAAAGACCCGGATGCCGGACCGGTTGAAATGTCTATTGATAATCTGGTAATCAAGTTAACCGAATTTTCAAATGAACCGGGGAAAATAGCCAAATATGATATTCATGCTAAAATCAACAAGGATGCCGACATTCGGGCCAACGGACAACTGGGCTTAACACCGCTTTCCGTTGAAAGCGATTTTTCCCTGGCGGATTTAAAGCTCGCATGGGGTCAGCCATATCTCCCTGAAACCATCCAACTGGTAATTGCGGACGGTAAATTCGTTACCTCCGGACATGCCGCAGTCCAGACCACTCCAGAAGGGAAAATGGCAACAACCATTACGGGAAAAGCGGCCATCAATGAATTTAGTTCCATCGATCCGGCACAAAAAGAAACGTTTATTTCCTGGAATACATTTTCTTTGGATGGAATTGATATATCCATAAACCCGTTGAAAATAAATACAGATAAGATTCTGCTCAAAGACTTTAAAAACCAATTTATTGTTTTTAATGACGGAACATCAAACCTTAATAAGATATTTATCAAATCCAAACCGAAAACAGATGCTGTTCAAGAGCCATCTGAAGCGGAAACATCGGAGCCCCAAAACAAAAAACAGGACCAAAAACAGGATAAAAAACCGGTTATCCCGATTCAGATTGGTGAAGTGCTTCTGGATAATTTTGACTTCAAATTTTTCGACAAAAATATTGAACCGCATTTTTCTACACGCTTGAACCTCTCTGAATTGAGGATCACAGGATTGACATCTGAGGACTTCAAGGCAGCCTCCTTAAAAGCAGAAGGCAAAATTGATGAATATGCGCCCATTAAAATCGAAGGTTCCATCAATCCATTGAAAGAAGATCTGTTTCTTGATGTAACATACAGCCTTTCCAACATGGAACTCAGCCCCCTGTCACCATATACGGGAAAATTTATCGGCCGTATGATCGAAAAAGGAAAGCTGAGCACGAATGTTGCTTACAAAATAGACAAAAAAGAAATTATGGCTCAAAACCAGGTATTGCTGGATCAGTTTACATTAGGCCAGAATGTTGACAGCCCGGATGCGCTCAACCTGCCGGTGGGCCTGGCGATCGCCCTGCTCAAAGACCGGAACGGACAAATCAATGTGGACCTGCCGGTTTCCGGCAGAACCGATGATCCGGATTTCGGATTTGGCAAGCCGATATTAAACGCGCTGCAAAACCTGTTGGTCAAAGCCGCTACATCACCCTTTGATCTGGTCAGTTCCCTTGCCGGCGGTGGAGAAGAACTTCGTTATATTGAATTTGAACCGGCCATGTCGGCAATCAGTGATAACGGGATTGCAAAGCTGACTGCCATAAAAAAACTGATGTATGAACGCCCGGCACTAAAAATGGAGATTTCCGGCTATGTTGATACGGAAGCCGACCGGGTCGCCATGGCGGACCTGATAGTTATCCGAAAAATTAAACAACAAAAACTGAAAAAAGATTCTCCCATGAATAATGCATCCATAGATGCCATAGTGCTAAGCTTGGAGGAACATCAAAAATTTACCAGACAGGAATATACTGAAGCAGTCCTCTCCGACCCGGAAAAAAAGAAAACAGCAAAATCGTTAAAAGACCCGACCCTGACTTTAGGGGAAATGGAATCGCTCATTCGACAAGAGATTACGGTTACAGATGCGGAGATGCGCCTGCTGGCACTTGAAAGAGCCCGGCAGGTAAAAGCCTACTTATTAGCGGATGACAGTGTTACTGCAAACCGACTGTTTCTGGTTGAACCCAAAACCCTCTCCTCAAAAACAAAAGGAGACTTTAAGCCCTCAAGGGTGGAGCTAAACGTTCGATGAATCACATGCAAACAAAGAGAAATCTCTTGATAAAAAATTAACGTTATAGAGAGATCGTTTGTGATTAATGCGACGATGCTGGTGGTGTTTGCGGGGATTCTGGGTTGGATATAGGCTTGCCGCTCATGACGTTTTTCAACACCCTGTAAATTATATATTTTTGGTCATTTTCGACCAATAAAGGAGCGTTGCATTTTCCTATGATAAAAAAATGCACCGCTCCTTAATTTTTTAAGGCGGGAATTACGGGCTCATTTAATAACGGAATACTCAGGTTAATCCGGGTTCCGGAACCGGGCTTGGAATAGATTGTCACTTGTCCGCCCAGGTGATTTATTTTTTCTCTGACATCAAATAAGCCAAACCCGTGGCTGGTCTTTTGGCTGCCGGTCATAACATCCACATCAAATCCGACCCCGTTATCTTTGATATCAACAAGCAAAACATTATTTTTGTTATCTATAATAATATCGACAAAACTTGCCCGGGCATGCTTGATTGAATTTTGAACAATTTCTTTGATAACCCGGTATGTAATAATTTTAATTTCATCATTAATATTCTCTAACGTCCCATTGAATCTTGCTTTTACAGGAAAACGATATTTTGATTCAATGGATTTGGCCAGTGATTCAACCGCTTCTTTCAATCCCAGATCATATAAAACCGGCGGGCTCAGATCATAGGTGATGCCTCTGATATCCTTAATCGATTTAACAATCTGCTTCTTTACGTCTTCAAGCTGACGGGAATGTTCCGGATCACCTATTGCTTGCTCCAAACGGCTGAGTTTTAACTGCGTTGCAAACAGATCCTGGCTGACACTTTCATGCAGCTGAGAAGCCAGATGACGCCGCTGGGATTCTTCGGATTTTGATAACTCTATGGACAATTGTTTAAGTTTCGACTGATAACTGACCAGTTTGTTTTCAACTTTTTTTAAATGGGTAATATCTGTTAAAATAACATTTGCCTTATTAATACGACCTTTTTTATAAGTAATGTCAGGATTTAAAAGAAGCCATTTTTCCCGGCCGCCTTTGGAATAAATCTGGTATGCTTGTTCAGGCATAACTTTTTCCCCTGCCAAACGCTGTGATAAACGTTTGGAAAAATTTTTTTTGCTTTCTTCAGTCAGTAAAGACATCAGATCATCAGGCACCATAGCATAGATCTCTTTTTTGGTATAACCAGTGATCTCAAACATGGCGTCATTGGCACTGATGATACGTTTGGTCGAAAAATCAAATTCCAGTATACCGGCTTTGGCGTGTTGGACCAGCTGGCGATACCGTTCTTCACTCTTTCGAAGCACTTTTTCCGAAGTATGCTTTTTTTCCAGCAGATCATCAATTTCCGACTTGATATAACTGATTGCTTCTAAAACCTTTTTCTCATTTTCATTTGTATCGGCAATTTCAGGAATCCACATCCCTTCTTTCTGCCAGTCAAGAGATTCAATAAATTCCAACAGCCTTTCAGAAAATTGCCGGGTATTTTTTTCTCCCCACCGGCGGGTAAGCCTGCTCCCAAAGCCTTTTAGTTTTTCCGTCGTCTTCCCGAATATACTTTTTGACGTTTTCAATCTTTCTACCGGTGTCCCCCCGGAGTCGGCAAAGTCCTTATTTTCGGGAATACGACTATGTTTTCGCTGAGCGATTATATTCTGAGCAAGAAATACGGCTTCTTTATATGAATCAACAGCATATGCTTTCTTTTCCCCGATATGAAGCCGCTGGGAAATTTTAAAACTAAATTTCATTAGACGCGACATTTTATAAAAAATTGCACCCCAGAAGACATCACTGTTTTTGTGGTGGTCGATATAAATTTGCCGGGCTTTAAAATCCACCCTTCCAATATCGGCATAATTTTCAATTATAAAAACGCCGGTTTCAATATCAAAATATTTTACCACATATTCATCGATGAAACGCAATGCTTCGATCATTTCATAGGAACGGACACGCCCAGAACCCTTGATCAGAACAGTCTCATCATCCAATTTTGCAACATCCACAAAATAATTACTGCCCGGATGTTTACTGATATACATATCCGGATGAGACACCGGCAAACCGGAATATTCGCACCGGGAAGCGGTTCTGAACCAGGGTGGATTTTTGTTTATATCTACCATAAGTCAGCTCTGAGAAATCATAAACGAAAAAAACTGCGTTATCATTAAAAAAATAATTTATTCACCAAAGGCTTTTAAACTGTTTTTAAGAGACGCTTCCGCCTCTTTGACCATACGGGAGATCAATTCTGCGACCGTCGGAATATCGCTAATCCGCCCCACTGACTGGCCGATGGTCAGCATGGCTTCTTCGGCATTCCCTTCTTTCCAGACTTTTTTGGCACGCTCACCGGAAATCAGGGGCAGCAGTTCGCTCAGGTCACCGCCTGCTTCTTCAACCTTTGCCACCCGTTCCATGATTTCGTTTCGAAGCGCCCGGACCTGAAGTCCGAATCCGGCCAGCAATGTCTGCAACTGAAGGGATGTGTCAGCTTCGGTTTTTTCCATCAATACCTTGTAGATATTAGGATGAATGCCACTTTCTTTGGTGGCCAGAAACCGCGTACCCATCATGATACCGTCCGCACCCAGGGCAAGGGCGGCGGCCAGGCTTTTGCCGTCTGCCATACCGCCCGCCGCCAGCACCGGAATACTCACCGCTTCTCTTACTTTCGGCACCAGCACCATGGTCGAAACATTATCTTTATGGGGAAATCCGCCTTCTTCAAAACCGGCCATGGTGATGGCATCATATCCAACTTTTTCGGCATGCACGGCATGTTTGACGGTTCCAACTTTATGCAGCACTTTCACACCCGCATCTTTGGCCATAGGAATAAATTCCTTGCCCAGAAACGTATCCACCGGCGCACCGGCGATTTCAATGGCCGTGACTTTTTTTTCACAGCAAACCCGGAAAAAATCCTGCAACAATTCAATGGGCAGACGAATAGAGGGCATGGTGGTGATATTAACGATAAATGGTTTGTCCGTCAGCTTCCGGGTTGCATCGACAGCTGTTCGAAACGCATCAGCGGAATTATAATTTCCGGAAGTCAGGTTGCCCATGGCACCGGTGTTGCTGATGGCTGCAGCCAGTTCGGGCTTGGCAATCCAGAGCATGCCGCCGCACTGGATCGGATATTTGATTCCAAAAAGGTCGGTAATTCGTGTTTTCATAACACCTCCATATTATATATGATTCCTGCCTATAAGGATTAATATTCTGCAAATAAATCAATCATATCAAACAGACTTGGGAGAAAAAGAATTCAGTTTATATTTTTAGATATAAAATCAAAATTTTAGAATAAAAATGGGTAAGATCTCAAAATGTTCGGGCAAGCTTTTAGCTTTGATTGACACTGATTTTAAACAAAAATACACAACAGTCAATGTGTACACTTTTGTTCATACCTGTAGCATTTTTTGATAAATATCTGTGCACACAAATACACGCACTCTGACTTTTGTGTTAATATAACATCATCATAATTTTAAATTTTCCCCCAAACCGTTCATCTTTATTTTCATGTCCAACTTTTTAAAATTGTTCATTTAATCAATTCATTAACCACGCCGGAAAAAGAAGCTTCAGGCCAATAAAATCCGAAAAATAAAACCACCCGTCCAGTTGCACATGACTTGAAACCCCTTTGGCTTTGGTTTTGCATCTTATTTTTAATGAAGCTGATTTAATATTTAACTTATTTACAAATCCTGTTAATTAAGGACAGCTATGAATCACTTGCAAACCCACCTAAAAAAAAGAATTCGGCTACCGGCAGATGCTGTAAAAAATAAAGACTTTAGTCGTCGTTTCCGCCAGCACAATGTCATTCCGGCATGCTTTTAGCCGGAATCTATGTTCGGATATAGCACATAGCTGGATTCCCGATAGAAACATTCGGGAATGACAAATCTGCTTTAGCCGAAACGATGATCAAGGCCA
The DNA here is from genome assembly GCA_027858815.1 of Desulfobacteraceae bacterium. Classification (GTDB taxonomy): domain Bacteria; phylum Desulfobacterota; class Desulfobacteria; order Desulfobacterales; family Desulfosalsimonadaceae; genus SURF-3. Next base: position 4,904 of record JAQIBZ010000281.1, on the reverse strand, counting down.
AAATAAAAATAAACGGACTTTATCCTCCGGAGAAATCCAAATACTTGGAAGAAAAAAAGATGGATAAAATTGAATTAATGGATCGGCTAAATGAAAACGAGAATATTCAACGCAAATTTCATGAATTTGAATCAAAAATTCTTACAATACTCAATTTTCAGGATTTTTTTGAAATCCTTCTCACTGAAATGGGCAATATATTCAATGTCCCCTATGTATGGTTGTCGGTCATCAAAAAAAGCAGCATGGCGAGCCTGATCAACCCTTTAATTAACTCAAAAATAATTATTGAGAAAACAAAATTCATTGACCGGTCGGACTTTAACGCTGTTTTCGGAAATATGTCTACACCGCGTCTATACAGTAACTCACTTGAACCATGGACTGTTTTTCTGCCTAAAGAGAATAAATACCACACAGGCTCCATTGCAATCGCCCCGGTCTATATTGACAGTGAAATCGTCGGCAGCCTGAACCAATGGGATCATGTAGCCACCCGGTTTGAGCCGGATATGGATACGTCTTTTCTTGAACAATTGATGATGAAAATTTCTTTATGCCTGTCTAATGTTGCGGCCCACGAAAAACTGAAATATTTTGCCTATCATGATCCCCTGACAGGACTTTTGAACCGAAGGGCGTTTGAAAACGTTCTTAATAGTGAATTTTCCCGTTCAAAACGGCATTCCCATGTTCTCAGCCTGATTTTTCTGGATCTGGATAAATTTAAACGGATAAACGATAACTACGGTCATGATGCCGGGGATGACGCCCTGGTTTATGTCGCGGATACCCTTAAGGCAATTGTTCGGGAAGAAGATATCGTTGCCCGGTTTGCCGGGGATGAATTTGTGGTCATCCTGCCGGAAACAAAAGCCGATAAAGCCGAAACACTTATGGAAAGAATTCAGGACTGCCTTAACAGCCAGCCCTTAAATCACAATGGCACAAAACTGACGATATCCCTCAGCTATGGAATCACGTCAACTCATGACAAGGGAATTGACAGTGCGGCGGCACTATTAAAAAAAGCAGATGAAAAGCTGTACGTTGAAAAGGAAAGAAAAGCAGGTGGTTTAAAATAATATCACACAACCCATATCGCCTTATCCGAAGCGATCTCAATCACTTTCCGGGCAATGCTGCCCATGGAGAACTCTTTATTATCAGAATCCCCCTGACGGCCTAAAATAATTGTTCCGCACCCGTGTTTATCAGCGGCTGCCACCACATCCTTTGCCGGATTCCGCGACCCTTCCGCTGTTTCCACCTGAATCCGGCTTTCTTCAATGCCTGCGGCGACAAGCATCTGTCTGGTTTTTTCCATAACCGGTGCAATCGATTCTTCTGCCTGCTTTGACCATAATTCGGCGATACCCGGAATATCTTCAAAAATTGCTTTGGGCAAAAAACGTCTCAGCGACCGTTTGGTATGGAATAAAACAATCCGGCTTTGGGTTCCGTTCAGAATAAACCCGGCATAATCAATGGCTCTTAAGGCATTCTCGGAATTGTCAACCGCTACCAATACATCTTTTTCTTTCACATTCCCCCGCAAAAGCCAAACCGGACAGCTCCCACTGCATTCCAGCAGCTTTAAAGAAACCTCTCCCATAAAAAAAGCCTCAACCCGTGAACGGCCGTGACAATTCAGCAGAATGCCGTCCGCCATTTTATCATGGGACCAGTCGACAATATCTTTGGCAATGTCGCGCTTTCTTCCCTGGCAGACGGTTTTAATTTTTTCTTCCGGAAAATTATATTGAAGCAAAATGTCTTTTGCCCCTCCCAAAATATCATTGGCAAGCGCCTCATTTCGCTGCTTCATCTTTTTTAAATGACCGGCAGTTTCACGGCATTTTCTTCCCGCTTCGACCAGGACCGGAAGCAATGAAGGTAAAATATACAGCAGGTTCGGGGTCAAACTATGTTCCGGCCCGAACATGAGATTTAAATAATCCATCGACTTCATTGCAAACGTCGATCCATCCTGGGGCAAAACAATCATTTTTGATACGTCTTTATTCATTCAAACACTCTCTTTCAGGGATAGGTTGACAAGGGAATGATTCCCACCGCATACTTTTTGACAATATATTTTTCCGGATCATTGTCAGATGTTATCCACGAAAACCCTTCATTGCGCATGGGCAGAATTGTCGCGTGCAATGTATAAACCTGTCCGGCCTCCGCGTTAAACGTCAGATACTGATTAAAATATAAATATTTTTGTAAAAAAGGATAATCCAGCACTGCCTCCAGAAACAGCGTATGCTTTCCCGGATGGACGGCAATGTCGGATTCGCCCGAGTATAATGGCACCTTTTTATCAATGGAAATGATATTTACAGGGGTAAACATTTTATCATCCGGTTTGATAATGGCAATTTCCTCATCCGGAAGGTACGGCCCGACATATTTTTTCTCCGGGCCGCAGCCGATGCAAAGGACAGCGAGCAATGTTATCATCAGAAAAAAAAGGATTAACTGCCGGGGAATTCTAAAAACTGAAAAAAAAATCGATCTCATGGACACTTCCTTGTCGGAATAAGGGTCGCGGAAAAAATATTTTGTCCCGAATGGCGAAGGATTTTGGTCCCGCATTTGAGGCGCGATAAAGCGAGCATATCGGGATATGTGAGCTTTATCGCAACAAAGAAAGCGGGCCAAAAGACCAGCAAGAGGGATAAAACATTTTTTCTGCGGCCCTAAGTTAATATTATCCTATGTTGAGCGTTTTAAAATTTCACCCATTCAGCTTAGTATTATATAGTGGTTGAACGAAAAGTCTCAAAATTGCACTTTTTCTGTCATTGCAAGGGAGGTACGACCGAAGCAATCTCCTTATCGACAGGGGATTACTTTGTCGTTCGTTCCTCACTTCGCGTAATGACAACCATGATTTAGATGTTTTCGGTCAGGCACTATATAATATATACAATAAGTTTAAATACAATGCAACCGGTTTTATTAATTGACTATTTACTCAGTCATCATTGTCTGCATGGCAGCAGAAAAACGCTGCTGAGCCTTACGAACTTCCGGATCACCCATATACTTCATTGTTTTCATGAATGAGCCTGCGAAATGTTTCTCCATTTCATCACTTTTTTGACGTAATTGCTTAAACTCCTCAGGCTGATTTTCAGGATCCTTCAATTCCGGATATTTTTCAGAGATTTTTTTCATCTTCGGCCCTAGCACCTCCATCCTGTCGGCAAATTCATTCATTGCATCAGCAACTTTACCGGCAGTGTCCGATTTTTCAAGGCTATCTGTATAATCAATCATTGCATCCAAAAACGATTCATTGACCGCCACGGCATCACTGTATTTCCCACCACAGCCAATGACTGCAATCATTAAAAAACTTAATAAAACAATCAGTGTTTTTTTCATAAAACCCTCCTTTTTATTATGTAATATGAATGTAATAGCATCTTACAAATTGATAAAAATGCGAGATCCGGTCTTTAAAAACTGCGTGCTCTGTGTACTCGCTGTTATTGTCCTTTGGTAATCAGCCCCTCATCACCCAGCTCGTCAACCATAATAATTAATTTCTCGATATCTTTCGACAGCTCAGAACACCAGGGAACTGAATCCAGCCAGAATTGTCTTAAATCATCGAGAAGGACTTCGACGGGTTTATCTTTTCCTGCTCCTGCCCCGCCAATAACATTCAAAATCCGGTTTAAATGACTTAACACCAGAGATTCGATACTATTTTCACTGAATAGTCCCTTTTCCAGCTTATCGCCTAATTCATGAATTTCTTTTTTCAATCTTTCCATTTTTTTGTCAACTAAGTTCCCGTAAAAAGTTTAATTTATCATATCCGGATTGACTGTTTTCAATAACCTTCCTTTTTAATCTCAAATTTTAGACCAGATCCATGAATACATTTGATCAAAAGTCTCTTCCCGGTTAATCTCATTAAAATTTTCATGAAAATTATCTTTGTGCAAAACATAGGTCAGAAGTTTTTGGTCCATGCTTTTAAACAGCACATCCGATTCTTCTGAATCCGCCACTTCGTCAGCGCCGGCAATAACGGCAAACGTGGGGTGATGCCATTTATTAAAATTTTCTTTAACCCATTTCTGGGCTTTTAACAATTCACTGCCAAACCGCATGGTAGCTTTTGTTCCACGGATACCATCTTCTTCATCCTGCCGGTGACGTTTGGTTATCACTTCATCATGGGTTAAAAGCTCTGTGAGATCCGGGCCGGGAATAACGGCTTTGGGAATAACAGCACCAAAAAGTTTGATAAGCGGAATCATTACAGGAGAGACCTTTATGGCATTCCCATAATAGGGAGAAGACAAAAGATATCCTTTAATTCGCGGGTCATTGGCCGCGTACCGGATGCCAAAATGGGTAGCAATCAGTCCGCCCATGGAATGGCCCACCACAAAAATCGGAATATCCGGATAAGCTTTTTTTGTCCATTCAAGAAAGTCTGCCGTGTCTTCCAAATACTGATCAAAACTGGAGATAAAGGTTTTGTCCTGTTTATGGCCTCTTAAGTCATAAGAAACCATCGCAATCTCTCTTTCCTTAAAATACAAAGCAGGCGTCACATAGTCCCCGGCATGCGCCAGTCCGCCATGGATAGCCATGAAGACCGCTTTCGGCGATTCAGGTTCCCAAATATGAATATCCAGCGTTTCTCCATCTTTTGTTTTCAAAACATCCAGCTTTGTTTCGGAAAATCTCATCATAGGCTCCAATTTGAAGGTTAAAATACGATACTAAATATTATTACGACAATGATTTATTTTTTGTAAGCGTTCACAGGGCACCGCACCTGCTTTGTTCCCGGGCACTTGAAGTACGACGAGTACGTCTTCGTGCCCGGCGCCTCGCATCTGCGGCACCCTGTAAACGGTTACAGATCA
>JAQIBZ010000261.1 GCA_027858815.1 Desulfobacteraceae bacterium | reverse complement strand
GGCGCAAACCAGCCCATACTTTGAAATATCGACATACGGTTTAATCTTAATCGGGGAATATATGCACCGTAAGATGTTATTCCAATCATTTGTTTTCTCCTCTATGTTTGTGGTCGAATATTTTAGGTTGTGAGACTGAAGGCCGAAGGTATAAGGAAAAAATTGATTAAATAAATTCAACAAATTCTTTTGCCTTCATCCTTTCCCCTTTAATCTTCAATTTAATCTAAAGAGTTTTTCAATGAGCTGGGATTTCATGATGTCCCCTTCGATTTTTAATTTTCCGGATGTATAGGCCTGCATTGCCGGCAGAACACCATTGATCATGTCCACAAAATCCGTATCCGCCATTTTCAGCGTACAGGTCGGCTTTTCATGAATTCCTGAATTTATTTTACAAGTGGCGTCTTTAATAGTGCAATTCCAGTCACCGCCACCGGAACCGGCAATATGGTATTGAAATATTACATCCACATCCTTTGCTGCTTCCGCATTAAAGGCATTTGGCATGGCTTCAAAAATAGCAGAAGCTGAAGCTGTTTTCTGTTCTGCCGGAGCAGTGTCCGTTTTTTCAGGTGCGCTAAATGCGTTCATGGCATCGCCCACTTGTTCATTTAATTCAAAATATACTTTGCCGTTTGTCAATGATGCGATGGTGTCAAAATTATCAACAATATCTTCAATCGCCGGCGGATTATCACCATCACCAATGGTTGTGCCAGGTCCGGTAACGACCGCAGCCCGATTAAAGAAACCCATGCCGGCATTATAAATATTTCCATTTGCATCACATTCCGAAGAGCATAGATAGAGTACAAGCGGAGAGACAAATTCCGGTTTCATTTTGTCAAACAGTTCCGGAGGCAGGATGTCTTCAGTTAATCGTGATGCCGCAATAGGAGCTACGGTATTAACTTTGACATTATACTTTTGCCCTTCCAGTTTGAGCGTATTCATTAATCCGACCAGACCCATTTTTGCAGATGAATAGTTGGTCTGACCGAAGTTACCATATAAACCGGCAGCGGATGTTGTCATGACAATGCGGCCAAAGCCTTTTTCCCGCATCACTTTAAAGGCCGGTTTAGAAACATTGAATGCACCGTTTAAATGAACATCCAAAACTGTCAGCCAGTTTTCCGGCTCCATTTTGATAAAGCTTTTATCGCGCAAAATACCGGCATTGTTAATCAGGATATCAACGGTGCCAAATGATTCGAGGGCTGCTTTGACGATATTTTCACCGCCTTCAGGAGTTGAGACACTGTCATAGTTGGCTACCGCTTCTCCGCCCAGTGCCTTAATTTCTTCAACCACTTTTTCAGCCGGCGTTGCAGATCCGCCACCGGAACCGTCCCGGGAACCACCCAGGTCATTAACAACAACTTTTGCGCCGCGTTTGGCAAGTTCCAGGGCATAAATTCTACCCAGCCCGCCGCCGGCACCGGTAATCACCGCCACCTGATCATCAAATCGTATTTCTTTTTTAGGGATATCGCCGAATTCAAAAATACCATTGTTAATGACTGTTTCTCCGGATTTGGCATTAATTGTTTTCCAGACAGCTGTATTCTCATCCGTTTTCCAGATCTGAATTTTAATCGGGTCGCCGGGAAACAGTGTTCTTGAAAAACGGCATTTTAACCGTCGGACTTTATCCGGTTCACCAGGCACTAAACATTGAACCAATGCTCTGCAGGAAAATCCATAGGTGCATAAACCATGCATAATCGGTTTTTCAAAGCCTGCCATTTTTGCAAATTCCGTATCCACATGAAGGGCGAATACATCACCGGACAGTCTGTAGAGTAATGGTTGATCCTGTGACGGGGTTTCTTCAATTTCAAAATCAGGCGTTCTGTCAGGAAAAGTAAATGTCTCTTTGGGCGCATTATCACCGCCGAACCCGCCATCAAACCGGCTGAAAAGGGTTATGATGCTGGTAAACAGTTTTTTCCCGTTTGAATGAAATGTGTCACTTTCGCCGATTACCAGTGCCCCTTTTTTTTCACCCTTATCATACATGTGCGTAATCTTACCTTCAGTCGTGAAAGTTCCTTCGACCGGTATGGGCTGGTGAAAAATGAGATCCTGTTCGCCATGAAGAATGCCGGCCAGATTGATATTGGAATTTGAAGCATAGTGGGAAAGAAAATCAAAAATTGCGGCAATGGAAAAACTCGGGATTACTTTTAAGTTTTTCTCATAACAATACTCGAGATCAGAAAAACCGGCTCCTACACCCAAAGCATATAGGACCACATCTTTCCAGTTGTAATCTTTGGTAACCGGGCCGAGCTTTTTCCCGACTGCATCAAGGTTCAGCGCCATTTTTACTCCTCCTTGGTTAAAAAATTATGATTGAGATTAATTTGATATGTGTTTCAGGATAATTTGATGCCTTACCCCTTGTTCACAATGGATTGAGCGTTGGATTTGATAATAATAGTTTTAATAATATCATTTTATAAAAAAGATTAATAAGTCGATGGATTTTATTCAACTGTTTTTATAATCAATTTGTTCCAACAAATGATGGAGAAAATAATAGGCTTTTTTTTTAACCCTGTCAAAAGGTTTTTTTAATTTTTTAAAACTTTATGAAAATGCATAAAGTTAGTGAGTTATATATTAATTGATCAATATTGATTATAAAAAAACAATTAAAAAAACAATATTGACTTGTTGGCAAGGAAATATTATCGTTGTTTCAAGCGATTGATGGAATCAATCGCT
>JAQIBZ010000243.1 GCA_027858815.1 Desulfobacteraceae bacterium | reverse complement strand
GTTTTAAACGATCCTTTTTGATATTCACATCATAATAATCATTTAAAATATCCACACCAAAAACATGAAAGCCATCTGCCAGAAGACGTTTTGACAGATGGAAGCCGATAAAGCCGGCTGCACCGGTTACCAATATGTTTTTAAATTCAGATTTCATTTTTTCTCTCTTATTTTAGGTTTTAGTCATCGTTTCGGCCAGCACAATGTCATTCCGGCATGCTTCCCCGATAGAAACATTCGAGGACAAGCTTAGCCGGAATCTATGTTCGGAATAGCACATAACTGGATTCCCGATAGAAACATTCGGGAATGACAAATCTGCTTTGGCCGAAATGATGATCAAGGCCTTATTTTAGTTTCAGGCTTCCAAATAACTCATCTATAAGCGTTTGAAATAATGGATAAGTTATTTTCTAATACAATGGTGATTCATTACCATGAAAATATTTTTACGACGCCATCACATTTTGTTGAGAAAATCAATCAGCAGCCTTACCCCAAAACCGGTCCCACCGGCTCCGCAATAGTCTCCACCTGTTTTAGAATATGCAGGTCCGGCAATATCAATATGAGCCCATGAAGTTTTTTCAACAAATTCAGACAAGAACAACGCGGCTGTGATGGCCCCGCCATAACGGGTACTGCTCATATTATTGATATCCGCAAATTCACTTTTTAACAGCGGCTTATAATCATCCGGCATGGGCATGGCCCAGCACTTTTCAGAGACAGCATCTCCTGATTCAACAATATCCTTTGCCAGTTTTTCGTCAGTTGAAAACACACCGGCAATCTTGTCTCCCAAAGCAACAATACAGGCACCGGTCAACGTTGCCATATCAACCATTACATCCGGCTTAAACATTTTATTCGCATAGGACATGGCATCCGCTAAAATCAAACGGCCTTCAGCATCCGTATTCCCGATTTCAATGGTCTTGCCGCTATATGACTTAATGATATCACCCGGACGTGTGGCATCCCCTGACGGCATATTTTCAACCACCGGAATAACACCCACTACCCTGAATTTATGCTTCAGTCGGGCAAGGGTGATCAGGGTTGCAGCCACCGAAGCAGCTCCGGACATATCCATCTTCATCTCAGCCATACCAGCGGACGGTTTTAAGCTGATACCACCGGTGTCAAATGTTACCCCCTTACCCACAAGCACAATCGTTTTTTTCTTTTTCGGTGATTTTTTATTTTTATAAGGATTATAATCTAAAATCAGTAAACGTGGTTTGCTCCGGCTGCCGACACCCACTGCCAGAATCGCACCCATGCCGTTTTGCTTCAGGGATTTTTCGTCCAGAATAGAAAATGACAAATCCTCTTTTTCAGCCGCTTTCACCATTGACCGGACAAAACGATCCGGCCGTTTATCATTAGACGGCATACTGACCCATTCCCGAGCCAGAACAGTTCCTTTACAAATTGTTTCAATGCGGGAAGGTAAAAGCCGACAACTTTTGGCAATTTTTGAATCGGTGAATACAGACACGATTTTTAAAGGTTTTGCTTTTTTATCCTTCTTATATTTATCAAAAATATGATTGCCTAAAAAAGCACCTTCAAGTATTGCCCCCAAAGACGCATCCGCTTTCAGATCACTCTTTAAAAGGGATGGCGCACAAATGATTGCTTCAGTCAGTTCTTTTTCAATCAATTGTTTTACGATTTTACCGGCAAAGCTTCGCAGGGCTTCAGCATCAATTTTTTCAAGCTTACCGAGCCCCACGAATAAGACTCGCTCCGATTTTGAATTTGCCGAATCATAGAAAATAAGGGATTCACCTTTTTTCCCGTTAAACTCTTTTATCTTTTTGGCATTTTTAATTAATCCGATTATGGCAGAATCGTCATGAATCTCTGCATCCTCGCAGACCGGAACAACCAGGCATTCTGTCTTTTTATTCAGTATTTCTCCGGATAATAATTTTAACATGAACTCTCCTTGCTGCGTAGATTATAAACTCCGTTCTTTCTTTACCATCTCATACGCTTCCTGAATTTCCCTGAATTTGTCATTTGCAAAAATGGTAAATTCCTCAGGCAGTCCTTTTGAAGCAATGGTATCCGGATGATAGTCCCTGACCAGTTTTCGATATTGTGCTTTAATCGTATCATTTGAATCACTGTTTGAACACCCCAAAATGGTATAGTATCCATTTGAATCAGGGGCGTAACGAGATTTGAATTTAAGATATGCGTCATTGCTGAATTTAAAAATATTGACGGCAGATTGAATCAGCCGCTCTTCCTCCGCATGCAATGCACCGTCGGCAAGGGCGACACGAAACAGGATATCAATCATCAATTCCAGAAGCTGCGGCTGATTATAAAAATTCTGATAAAACTGCATGGCAAAATTATCAAAAGACTCATTTGAGTCCATTGCCGCACGAAAAATATGTTCTGCTGCCAGGCGGCTTTGCGGATTTAAACGGAGATCATCTATCATGAACTGCCGGACTGTCTGAATTTCAGGTTCAGTGACCTTTCCGTCCGATCTGATCAATTTGGCCAGCATGGAGAAAGAGGCCACAAAAAAAGTCATTTGTGCGGTTTCACCATTGGACAACCGATTGCTGTCTTTTATAAGGGTACGTGTTCCAGATGCTTCTTCGTCAACAAACATATGGCCGAACGCAACACCTGCTACGGCCCCCACAGGACCGCCAATGGCAAAACCGATGGTACCGCCGACTACTTTACCTAACCACGTCATTTATTATCCTTTAATGATTCGTTTATGGCAAAGAAAAATGTTTCAAGTCCAAGGCGCACAAGTTGAAAAATTATGAGGCGTACTGAAAGTACGTTGAATGGTTTTTCAATGCCGTGCAACGCAGAAATTGAACATTTTGCTTGTCATAATAATTGTTTTCGTAAAAGGTCTAGTGCACATATGGCAAAAATCTGCTTGTTTGACAAGCGCTCTTTGAACGGCGAGTTAAATGTATATGCAGTTGTTTGATCTTTTGTTGAAATTCCAATACAAACAGTACCCACCGGCTTATCACCTGTTCCGCCGGTTGGCCCGGCAATGCCGCTGGTAGCAAGGCCATATGTTGCGCCTGAAATCTTGCGAACACCACTTGCCATTTCCCTGACCGTTTCCTCGGAAACTGCTCCAAATACCTGAAGGGTATCTTCAGATACATTCAAAACTTTTTGTTTGGCATCATTTGAATATGTGACACCGGAAAACAAAAAATATTCAGAACTGCCCGCAACATTTGTCAGTAAATGAGCGATCAATCCACCCGTACAGCTTTCAGCAACACCAATCGTCGCCTTGTTTTGGATTAAAGCAGAAGCAATCTCATCTTCCATTGATCGGCCATCCGGTGAAAAAATCTTATCTCCAAGTTGTTTTGCCGTCCATTTATTTGCTTTTTCAATTTTTTGTTCAAGATTTTGTTTGTCTGTTCCGATAGCCGTCAGCTTCACTGTAATTACCGGAAACCTTGCCAGCATCCCGAGCTTAACGCCTGGAAATAATGTATCAAACCCCTTTAGTTTTTCATTGACCCGTGCTTCCGGAAGCCCGAATAATGACAGCTCTTTTCTCAACGTGAAGGACTTTTCATCACCGCGATTGGCTAAAATATCCGGTATCACAGATAGGGAAATCATCTTTCCCATTTCCTTCGGCACCCCGGGCAGAAAATAGCACCGGCATCTGCCGATATTGAAAATAAATCCCGGGGCTGTACCGCAGGTATTTATTATAGGGAAAGCCCCTGAAGGCAGTGTGGCCTGCTTGTTATCTGATCCGGTAACTTTTCTTGAGAATTTGGCAAAATATGCTTCCATGGATAGAAAGGCTTCTTGATTAACTTCCAGATCAACGCCGGCGGCTTCGGATGCTGCTGCCGCACTCAAATCATCCACCGTGGGTCCCAGGCCGCCGGTTATCACAGCTATATCTGCACGCGCCCCAATATCTGAAAGGATT
>JAQIBZ010000164.1 GCA_027858815.1 Desulfobacteraceae bacterium | reverse complement strand
TGTTCCCGCGTTGCGTGATATGGTGGGGCATCCCTTCCGCCACTACTCTTGCCATTCGTGCCATGAAAATAAGATATCCAAAGCCGTAAGATATGTCAATAAATGCATATACTGTCCCCGGAATTCGTGGTCGAATGGCAGAATCCGCAACAGTTTATGGATTCGGTGCTATTGATGAGCAGTATATTCATCCAGAAGTCTACGGATCATTTTTTGATAAGGAGTATTGTATTTCTTTGCTTCTTTTTTAAAAAACTCAACACTCGTTTTACTTAAAGAAATCGTAACCTTTACAGTTTCGTCTTTTAAGGCGAGCTCTTTAGGTGAAGGAAGAAAGTCGGAAATAACCTTAACTTTTCCCATCGGCTCATCCGTGTATTTTATTTTCTCTTTCATAAATTTTCTTTCCCTTTCGCCAGTATCCGGCGCCAATAACCCTGATTTTGTTTTTTCTGTAAGTAAATCTTACCGTTAAAATTCCACCGGAGACTTTGCCGAGGCAGTAAAATCGCTTTTCGTCATCACTATGATCAAGGTCCTCCAAGATAACACGATGATGGTCCAGGAAGGCAAGTTGCGCCATGACAAAAGATACACCATGTTTATCTTGATTAATTTGGTTTTTTGAGGAATCCCATTCAAAATCAGAACATTTTTTCATAATTTTATGGTATGCCAAGAAAACAATTGTGTCAATATGAATATATGGCTTTTTATATGGTGATGAGTATGAAGTTTGAGTTTTGTGGCTATATGGCTCGCGAGAAACAATGACAGAAAACCTTTGATTGTCATTTTCAGTCTACATATTCCGGATCAATGCAAAAATTCCGTTTTCAGTTCAAAACGACAGTATTGCAAAATTTTTCAGGAGTGCACCTTGTCGATAAATGTGCTCGCCTATAGAATCCCCCCTTTTGTGCACCTTGCAATAGAGCTTCTGTGACACAGGAGAAATTAGCCAACCACAATATATAGTGTTTTGACATCATCTCAATTCTACGCTTTTCCCAAATTGAAAAATTCTGCCCTCTCTTTTGGGACCATAACCAACCAAAGAACTCGGGGCTAAAAACGGCAGTATTGTAAAGTCACTCTCTTGTGAAAATTACGATATACTGTTTTTTTTATCGGATTACGCCTTGCCATTGACCTGATCTGTGGCTTTGAAACGCTTCGAATATTGGGGACGGCTGAAGGTAGGGGCACGATGCATCGTGCCCTTACGAGGAATACCGGATTAGCGGCTATTTAGTGATTAAACGAAAAGTCCATAAATTTTATTTTTCCGGTCATTGCGAGGGAGGCACGACCGAAGCAATCTCATGATAACCGGCACAAACGGGGGATTGCTTCGCCGTTCGTTCCTCACTTCTCGCAATGACGACGTCAAATAAGAAGTTTCCGTTCAGTGACTATTTAAAAAAAGTTAACAACGCATGAAGATTGGTCATTGGATGCGGCGGGCATCCCGGGATAAACAAATCCACATCCATGAGCGTATCCAGCCCTTCCGTGATTTCCGGGCTGCCCATAAACGGACCGCCGGAAAGCGTACAGCTTCCAACAGCAATCACAACCTTGGGAGACGGAATCGCTTCAAGGGTATCAAACAACGCCTGTTTCATGTTTCGGGAGATTGGGCCGGTTACCACGATACCGTCGGCATGGCGGGGAGAAGCCACAAAATTAATACCAAACCGGGCCAGATCAAAAAAAGGCGTGGCCAACACATTCAAATCCGCTTCACAGGCGTTACAGCCCCCAGCAGACACCTGGCGAAGCTGAAGGGAGCGGCCGAATAATTTTTTAAAATGCTGACGGGAATGACGGGCAAGGTCCGGGAGCGTCCCGTCAGTCATCAGATGGGCTTTTTCAGAAACGCCCAGTTCAAAATTCCGGGTAAAAGAGACAAACCGGCCTTCTGAAATACGCTCACAGGTGCCACAAAACACACAGCGCCCGATATCAATTAATTTGAGTTCTGCATCAATGGCATTCTGCGGACAGGCATCCGCACATCTGGCAACCAATTCAGCAGGCGCATCTTTATGAATTTCCGGCAATCCCCGATACCGCGATACCAGTTCAACTTTTTCTTTCGGATACTTTGATGTTTTGCATCCCTGTTCAAGCCTGTTTTTCAGTGTACTAAGCATGGTAATTCCTCTTATAAATCGAACCCGCAGTACGACAGATTAAAACTCTTATTATTCAGCGGAAAATCGGATATCCCCGTATCTCTCAAGGACATGGCCAGGCCGTTCCAGTTGTGAAAAGACGGGTCTTTTATTTTGTATCGAATGATTTTGCCGTTTTCATCCGTGATCACACAATGGGAGACTTCTCCGCGCCAGGCTTCATTAACGGTAACCACAAAAGAGGATGGTGCCCAAACAGAAGACCGGTCCGGATTTTCAAAATCCACACATTGGGTTTCGATGGGGCTGCCCAGCAGGGATTTGATGATCCCGATGGACTGCATGACTTCTTCAGCCCTTATTTTTGCACGGGCATAAACATCTCCCGTGGGTTTACCAGTTTCCGGAAAATCCATTTCAGCGTAATGCTCCGTGGGGAAACAACGCCTGGCATCATAGGGGATACCGCAGGCACGCCCGGCAGGACCGACCAACCCGAGCCTTTCAGCATCGTGATTGCTCACCGTCCCACACCCTTCAAAACGAGACAGAACACTGGGGGCCAGTAACAACAGATCCAGCACATGTTCAATCTGGGGTTCCAGTTCATTAATCCGCTCCATCAGAATCCTGCTGATCTCTTTGTCAATTGAAAACCGAACCCCGCCGGGCCTTACATACCCTTTGCCCAGACGATTGCCACAGATCAACAAGGTCATATTGAGAAAGTCGCCGCGGATTCTGCCGAAATAATTTGCCGGCGGCAAAAACGCCACATCACCGCTAAGCGCTCCGAGATCACCTATATGATTAGCAATCCGTTCCAGCTCCAGCCCGATAACCCGAATAATCCTCGCTCCCGCATCCGGGGATTTTCCGGTCAGGGCTTCAACAGCCTGGGCCATACTGACACCATGGCCAATGGTGGTATCTCCTGCAATACTGTCTGCAATCACCGGCAGCCGTTTGGGCTCAGCTGTAAGCAAAAGGGGTTCAATTCCGCGATGCTGGTATCCCAGCTGAATTTCCAGATGAAAAACGCGTTCGCCAATACAATTAAACCTGAAATGACCGGGTTCAATAACCCCCGCATGCACGGGTCCTACGGCTACTTCATGAACCTCTTCGCCTTCCACTGAATAGTAATCATAATTTCCGGGAATTTCTTTTGCGTAGTCATTGCCGAAAACATCTTTTTTCCCGCGATAATTGGGATGATACCGGACCATCTTCAACCAGGGATGACCTTCGGGTCGAATCCCGAACTGCTCGGCGATTTCACGCTCAAACATATGAAACGGTTCACACTGTTTGCTCAATGACGGGTAAACTTCCGGCGCGTCACACCCGGCTGCCAGCAGTTTATCGGTTCGCAAAACAGCCATCAGTTTGTCTGTTGTTCCATCAGTATAACCAAAAAACTGAACCACTTTTCCCCCGGCTTCGACGATCTTCAAAGCTTCCTGTCTGAATTCATCAAAAGACAAATGGGGAATTTTTTCCCTGGCAATCGCCGATCCATTTAAAATTTCACAAAAAGACGTTTCCATTAAAATCCTCCGCCAATGGCAGCCACTGCATCAATGATGGTCTGATACAAGGTATCGGGCATCCAGAAACACAACACCAGCGACGTTAACAATAAAATATATTGGGGCCAGATCAGACCGGCTTTTTCAGTGATGGCAATACGGGTATCTGCCGGTGCGTCTCCAAAAGAGATTTTCATAACCTGGTTAGCAAACCCGGCAAAGATAAAGCACAGACTCAGAATAAAAATTGCTGCCATCGTGTAATGTCCGGCACGAAAGGCACCGACAATGATCAGCAGTTCGCCGATAAAAATGCCAAACGGCGGGAATCCGGAAATCCCGGCAAATCCGGCAAAAAATGCCACAAATGTTTTGGGCATCAGCTTGACCAGGTTTCCGGTCTGGTCGATAAACCGGCTCTTAAACCCGAAAAGGATATTCCCGGATGTCAAAAACAAAGATGATTTGATCAGGCTGTGGTGGAGCAGGCACAGAATCGCGCCATAAGCCCCGATACCGCCGATACCGGTTCCGAATGCAATAATTCCCATATTTTCTATACTGGAATACGCCAGCATGCGCTTGTATTCCGTTTGCTTGAGAATGAATGTGGCGGCAGCCAAAATGGACATTAACCCGAACACCATTAAAATCGTTCCGGAAAAATCCCCAAGGCCTGCAGCATACATAATTTTATTGGTTTTAAAAATTCCTAAGTATGCACAATTAAGCAGAACACCGGACAACAGGGCAGATGCCGGGCTGGGTGCTTCACTATGAGCGTCCGGTAGCCAGGTATGCATGGGCGCCAGACCCATTTTTGTGCCGTACCCCACCAGTATAAAAACAAACCCCGTTTTGAGCCATATGGGATCAAGCTGCTTGGCAACGCCGGTCAGTGCGGAAAAAGAAACCGGCACATCCACATTTCCCGCGTCCATTGCAAGAGTGAGCAGAATGGACCCCAACAGCGCCATGGCAATACCCACGGAACAAATGAGCACATATTTCCAGGTGGCCTCAAGAGACTTGGCGGTTCGGTGCGTATAAATCAACGGTGCACTGGCCAGGGTGGTCGCTTCAATCGCAATCCACATCACCATGATATGATCTGAAAGGGTCACCATGGTCATGGTGGATAAAAACAACAGCATGGACCCGATAAAGATATTTTCAGACGAAATATCCGCTTCTCTGAGATATTCCGTCACGTAGATGGAAATCAGAAAAAACAACAGAGAGATCACGATCAGGGATAAAAGCCCCTCCGGCGTCACGGCAAAATATTGCCCGAACAATGCGTCAGGACGATTGACCCATAACATGATCGACAACAACAGGTGAACGGCTCCGGTAAATCCAAGCACCAGCCGTCCCGCTGTTCTGGGAAGAAAAAATGCAGCCAGACCGGTAATAAACGGGACCAGAAAAACGATTTCAACCATACAAACCCACCTATTCCTTTAGTTCTCTGAGCAGTGCCGTATCCAGATTGTCATATTTCTGTTTCATACTCTGAAGCATAATGGCCATAATCATCACACCGGCCAGAACATCCAGAAGAATACCGAATTCCACAATATGCTGCGTCCGGGCTGAAAAGGACGTCCCCACCAGATAAATTCCATTTTCCATCATAATGTAGCCAAGAACCATGGCAATGGCGTTTCTTCTGGCCATGAGAAGAAACATACCCGCCACAACCAGGGTGATGGCAGTAGGTGTGATCAACGTGCTGCCGCTAAAAAGGGGCAGATTGAATTTATGGCTCAACATCGGTGCGGCAACAATCAGCAAAAGACTGAAGAATACCGAAACGTTGTAGCCCACAACCGTTTCCATCTCCCGTTTAATACTCATCTTTTTTATCATGGAATAAATACTCCAGGGAATAATAATGCCCCGGATGGTCAGCGTCGCCACGGTGAACACGACACTGCCTGCCGCCATATCATGTTCTAAAAAGAATGGCACAATCGAGACCACCACTCCCTGAAAGGCTATAATCCTTATCAGTACAGGCAGTCGGCTGGACGCGAAGGAAAAAAGAACCGACAGCAAAACCAGGGTCAGCAGGATATCAACCGGATGTATCATTTTATAAACTCCAACGTGATAATGGTTGCAAAAAAGGCCAGGGCAAAAGATGTCAGAACAAATCGGGGGACTCTGTCCATCCGATACCGGGCCATCACCGATTCCGTGATACCGGCCGCCACATAAACCAGCAGCAGGGCCGCGCCGAACATGCCGGCATTTAAAACCGGATTTCCCATATCAAACGGGCAGATCAGTCTTGCCACAAAAGTGGAAAAGAAAAACAGCTTGATAAAAGAACCCAGCTCAATCAATCCGAGATCCGGTCCGCTATGGTCCAGCACCATCACCTCATGAATCATGGTCAGTTCCAGGTGAGTGGCCGGATCATCAACCGGCACCCGCGAATTTTCCGTCAGAAGTATAATGAAAAATGCCATAATCACAAACAACAGCGGAGCACCGGCGGCTTGCCAGAGACCTGCAGGCTGGGAGCCGGAAAAATAGTCAGCCAGACTCAGATCACCCGTCAGTTTGTAAAATAAAACCAGAATCGTAAACATGGTGGCTTCACAAATAATCGGGAAATATGCCTCCCGGGCAGCCCCCATACCTTCAAACGGGGATGCAGTGTCCATGGCAGCAGCAATGGTAAAAAACCGTCCCAGACCCAGCAGGTACAAAATAAAAATCACATCTCCGTCAAAGGAGACCACCGGAGCCTGTCCGGCAATGGGCATAAACAGAAGGGCCGTGACCGCAGAACCCAGAGAGACCATGGGCCCCATCTTAAAAATGAAGGTGCTGCTGGTACTGTAAACCGATCCCTTTTTAAACAGCTTGATCAACGTATAATAATTGATCAATAGGGGCGGACCTTTTTTCCCGCCGAAAAATGCCTTGACCTTCAAAATAACCGCTGAAAAAAACGGTGCCAGAAGCATCGCCAGAAGCCATAAAATGATGGATTGTGTCATACCGCCTCATCAGGTTTTATATTAAATTTCAAAATGTGCTTAAACAAAAAACAAAAGCACCACGATGGCCAAAAGGATATACCCGATATACAAATGAATATCTCCATGCTGAATCCATCGCAGCTGATCAAAGACCCACAAAACCGGACGCACGATGATGGTTCCCATATGGCGTTCGGCAATATCATTCACATGACTGTGATAATGGGTTTTTGCGGGAAACCGGCCCTGTATCGGGGGATGTGACTCGTCTAACGGGGCCACGGGCTTGAAAAACTCCAGAATCGACGCCGCATAAGAAGATCCCGTATACTGCATTTTCACTGTGGGCTGTGTAAAACCGCAACCCCATGTCCCTGAACGGGTGATTGTTTTGCCTCGATATAAAAGAGTGCGCAATGCCAGCACAAGAAAAAACACACTAAAGAAAATTGATGCGGCCCGGGTGATATTGCCGGTCATCTCGATAAAGTGGTTTAGCGGAATCCGGCCGTATCCCAGTTCAAGAGACGCGACCGCTTTGACGGCCATCAGGATAAACACTTTGGGATAGATACCGATCAGGATACAGGCACCGGCTAATACTATCATGGAAAAAAGCATTGCCGGACCTTTTTCATCCACGTTTTCAGCAGCCGCACTCCGGGGTTCACCCTGAAAAACAACCCCCACCACCTTTGAGAAGCAGGCCAGAGCCAGACCGCCGATGACAGCTAAGCTGACAATGCCAAGAAGACTTAAGGCAAATGCCGTTCTGTCTAAAGCCACCCCGCGAAATCCACCCATATAGATAAAAAATTCACTGACAAACCCGTTAAATGGCGGCAATCCTGAAATAGCTAGAGAACCGATCAGAAAGGTGATGCCGGTCACTTTCATATTTTTGATGAGTCCGCCCAGCGCGTCAATGGCAGCGGTTCCGGTTTTCTGAATGACGATACCGGCACCCATGAACAGCAATGATTTAAATATGGAGTGGTTGAGCACATGGAGCAGCCCCCCGGTAAATCCGAGTACAGCCATCACCGGCCGGCCTGCTGCGACACCGATCATACCAAACCCCAAGCCGATGAGAATAATTCCGATATTTTCAACACTGTGATAAGCCAACAGACGCTTAAGGTCATGCTGGCCCAGGGCATACACAACACCCAGAATACCGGAAATTATTCCGGCGATCAGAACAATCTCACCGAATATCATTGTGTGCGTCCCCAGCACTGAGTACATCCGAATAATACCGTAAATACCCGTCTTGATCATCACCCCGGACATGACTGCGGAAATATGGCTGGGAGCTGCCGGATGCGCGTGGGGCAGCCAGACATGAAAGGGGAAAATACCTGCCTTTGAACCGAACCCGATAAAGGCCAGAACAAATACGATAATCTTGATTGACTCAGGAAGAGCAGCCGCACTTTCAAATCCGAAGCTGCCGGAAAAACCATATATCAGCCCGAAAGCCGAAAATATAAACATGGCCCCCACATGGGAAAAAACAAAATAGAGATAACCGGCCTTTCGATTTTCAGGTTTCTGATGATCGTAGACCACCAGAAAAAAAGAAGACAGGGACATAATTTCCCAGGCAAGCATGAACGTAATCATATTTCCCGCACACACCACCAATGCCATGGAAACAATCAGTATACTGAAAAAGAAAAAATTAACTGCTGTTTGCTGCGCTTTTTCCGGTTTGTTCATGTAATGGAAACCGTAAACAGCAGCTAAAAAGGACACAAAAAAAATAGCAACCAGAAAAAAAGCCGCCAGAGAGTCGATGGTAAAAGAAAGGGAAAATGCGTTCAGATAATCAAAAGACGCAGAAACAGTTCCTGATGCTGACAGATTTTTTCCGGCATCAAACAGGCCCAGAAGGCATCCGGCAACGATGCCGGAAACACTGACCGCTTTCATCATTGAGAACTGCTGCTTTAAAAAAAGAGGCAAAACCCCGCCGCCCAGAATAATCCCTAAAGATATAAAAAAAAGGTCCATGAATTCCTCAGCTATTCATATATTGAGACTGAAAACTGAAGACCCATACTGATTACCCGCCTTCAGCCTTGCCACCTGAGCAGTTAGGGACGTGGAAAAAAATAATTATCCCATCTTGCATGTCTTTTGATCCGTATTCTTTGTTGCGACAAAGCTCACATATCCCGATATGCATGCTTCATCGCGCCTTGAATACGAACCAAAATCCTGTGCCATCTGGGGTAATTATTTTTCCCCACGTCCCTTACAGTTCACTTCATCGTCCAACAACAACCAACAACAAAAATTGAGCGCAAATTTTAATTTTAACCGTAATATATATGGTTAATTCAATTTCAAGTCAACATCCTTTTATTATAGGAACATGCCTTTTTAGATGAACATACCGGATGATTTATTCATCGACGAGATATCAATTATTTTTTACAAACTGCATTCATGCAGGCTGCTTCGTTCACCTTATCCCACACCGTTTTCGGTTGATCCGTGCTGTAAATTCTATTGACCATCCATTAATCTCCAACTTAATAATATTTCAACCAATCATAGTGGGTCAGTTCACTTAAACTTGATTATTTAATTTTTTCATAGTAATTGTATTTTTTTCAAAAACTGGGGAGAATCTATAGATAAACAACTTTAATCGCAGAAAAGAACAATATCCGCAGCACCATATTTGCTGAGGGCTTGAAAAATATCCAAATTCGAAAAGGCAAAACGATTCTTCGGATATAACGCATGCAGATTTCAAACACAGCTATAGCAATTTATACCGCGCATGCTTCAAATTATAAAATGAAGTTTTTATATATTAAAAAAGTTTTTAACTTATTTGATTATTTAAGGAGGTTAATGTGAAAACCTACAAAGTAAAACAATTAATGGTCCCGCTGACGGAATACGCGACGGTTTCCGAAGAGGCCACCTTGTTCGCGGCTGTCAAGGCATTGGAAGCGGCCCAGAAAAATTTAGGACAAGACCGCTTCAAGCATCGGGCAGTCCTGATTTTTGACAAAAACAATAAAATTATCGGGAAACTGGGCCAGCTGGATATACTCAAAGCCCTTGAACCGAAATATTTTGAAATGCAGGACCGCCCGGGCTTAAAAGGCCTTGGTTTCAGCAAACAATTTATGAAATCAATGCTGGAAAACTTTCGGATGCTGGATGGGGCCATGGAAAATATCTGCAAAAAAGCCGGCCAGGCAAAAATCAGCAAATTTGTCGTGACCCCCACAGCGGGTGAATTTGTTGATGAGGACGTTTCATTGAATGAAGCCATTCACCAACTGGTGCTGGGGCATCATCAATCTCTGCTGGTAACCGGTAAGGACGGCGATATTATTGGAATTCTGAGACTCACCGATGTATTTTCAACAATTTGCCAAAGCATGTATGAATGCGGCATTGAATAAATAGCGGTTCCGGATGGAAGTTTTCCATTTTAACCTGACATCCGGAAACCCCGCAAGGAGGAACCTGTTAATGGATAGTGTACAAGCTGTAGAAAAGAAAAACTGGACAAAGATCATCGCCCTGTTCGCGGGCGTCTTTTTGTTTTTATTAGCCTATTATTCTCCCCCATGGTTTGACGCCATCGATCCGGAAGGGAAACATTTTGTCCTGTCCCAGGAGGGAAAAGGTGCGTTGGCCGTATTTTTACTGGCCAGCACCTGGTGGGTATTTGAAGTCGTCCCCATTGGCGTAACCAGCCTGATGATCGGTGTTCTTCAAGTCCTGTTTCTGATCCGGCCGGCCAATGTGGCATTTAAAGATTTCATGGACCCGTCTGTATTGTTTATTTTCGGTTCCATTGTCATCGGACTGGTGTTCACAAAGACCGGACTCACAAAGCGTCTTGCCTACAAAATGCTTATGATTGTCGGTGAGCGCACCAGCATGATCTATCTGGGCTGCTTTATTGTAACTGCCGCGCTCTCCCATATTATGGCCCATACAGCTGTGGCTGCCACCATTTATCCGCTCTTGATGACAATCTATGCATTGTACGGTGAAGGCGACAAGCCGACCAAATTCGGCAAAGGCCTTTTCATGGGCATGGCCTATGTGGCTGGCGCCGGAAGTATTGTTACCCTGCTGGGCGCAGCCCGGGGCGCTGTGGCCATCGGCTTTTACACGGACGTCGTGGGCAAAGACATCGGATTTTTCGAACTTTCCTATTATATGTTCCCCATCGGCTGGCTGATGACATTTTTACTGTGGGGATTTTTTATGATCGTATGCAAACCCGAAAAAAAGACCATTCCGGGTCTAAGGGAAAAAGCCACACAACTTAACGCAGCAATGGGAAAAATTACCCGACAGGAAATTATTGCCGCCAGTATCGTCGGTGCCTGTGTTATCTCTCTGGGTGTCATTGCCGTGTTAAAGTCGGTTATTCCCGGTTTTCATCCGCCACATAAAACAGCCGTTATCCTGTTATCCACGGTCCTGTTTTTTATTACCGGTATTTTAACCATTGAAGACTTAGAAGAAATTCCCTGGAATATTATTCTGCTGTTTGCCGGTGCCATGAGTATCGGCTTCTGCCTGTGGCAGACCGGTGCCGCAGAATGGCTGGCTATCAACTGGCTGGTTATGTTCAAGGAAGCCCACTGGTTTGTATTTGTTATGAGTATTGCCTTTTTCGTTATGATCATGACAAACTTTATCATGAATGTAGCCGCCATTGCCATTTCATTACCCGTGGCACTGGTTATCGCACCTTATCTGGGTGTGACTGGAGAAGTTATCCTTTTTGCTTCACTGGTAACCGCCGGCATGCCTTTTCTGCTGCTGGTTGGTGCGGCGCCTAACGCCATTGCCTATGACTCCAAGCAATTTACCACCGGTGAATTTTTTCTTTACGGTATCCCGGCCAGTATCATTTTGATGGCTGTTACCGCTTTTGCTGTTTTTATTTTATGGCCCATCATGGGCATGCCGATTACAACCGGCGGATAATGTTTTAGACCCCAAACCAACTCATCTATAAGGCTTTGATATTATTCATGAGTTGTTTTACCTGCAGTAATGAGCTAACACCATGAAAAACTTTTCATAGATGGCCCTGTGTTTTTTCAGGGCCATCTATGAAAAGTTCATATCCCAGCGATTTCTTTTTCATATCCTCATACACCATATCTTTTTTTTATCCTGAAATCTTAACTCAAAAACCGGGTTGAATATTTCAGCCAATTCTGTCATTATATATTCTGCTTATTTTTCTTAGCCCATCTTTTTCACAATAACGAGCAGATGCTCATTATGAACATATTTTTAAAGCCCTTAAAAATTTAAACGTAATTATTCCAGCATATTAAAAATACGGCAATCTGTCTTTTT
>JAQIBZ010000096.1 GCA_027858815.1 Desulfobacteraceae bacterium | reverse complement strand
AACCTGCCGACCGCCAAAAAGCCAACGATTCCCCCTACAACATAACGTGCTTTTTAAAACTTGACACACAAGCTGATTCCTGAGATACAATAAGTCATGAAAAGCAATGCCTTATTCCTTGGTCAATTCGATTGTCTTGAATTCCACATATTCCGTTGGTTTTGCCATTGATCAGATGAAAAGCGAGGCGGATGCATCAAAAATTTATGGGAATATGCCCCGCGATGAAATTATTCGCGTCATCCGCCAGGAAAGTACACTGCCGGATTCTGCATTTTACAATGATGATTTGCCGACATTGCATCATCAGAAAGCAACCTATCGGGGAAAACCGAAAAACCTGGTGATTATTCTTGAAGAAAGCCTGGGCGCGCGGTTTGTGGGAAGTCTGGGCGGACTGCCGTTAACGCCGAACCTGGACGCGCTGGCGGAAAAAGGCTGGATGTTTGACCGTTTATATGCCACCGGTACCCGCTCCGTAAGGGGTATTGAGGCGGTTGTCAGCGGGTTTACGCCGACCCCGGCCCGCTCTGTGGTGAAACTCGGCAAATCCCAGCATGACTTTTTTACCATAGCCGACCTGCTGCATCGCCGGGGCTATCATAATCAGTTTATTTACGGTGGTGAGAGTCATTTTGATAATATGAAAAGTTTTTTTCTGGGTAATGGGTTCAACCAGATCATTGATCAAAATGACTATGAAAATCCAAGCTTTGTGGGGTCTTGGGGGGTTTCCGACGAAGACCTTCTTGACCGGGCGCATGCGGAGTTCATGCGTCTGCACAAAAACGGTCAGCCGTTTTTCAGTCTGGTGTTTTCATCCAGCAACCATGACCCGTTTGAATTTCCGGATAATCGGATCGAACTCTATGAGCAGCCGAAACAGACCCGCAATAATGCGGCGAAATATGCCGATTATGCCATCGGCCGGTTTTTTGAAAAAGCCCAAAAATCGCCTTACTGGAAAGACACTATCTTCCTGGTAGTGGCGGACCACGACTCCCGGGTGGAAGGCGCCAGCCTGGTGCCCATCAGTCATTTCCGCATCCCGGGATTGATCCTAGGCGAGGGGATTGTCCCGAGAAGAAATCCTCGGATTGTGAGCCAGATGGATATGCCGCCGACCCTGCTTTCCCTGATGGGCGTGGATAACGAAAATCCTATGCCGGGTCGGGATATGACCGCCCAGTCGGAGGGATATACAGGCCGGGCCATGATGCAGTACAACGTGAACCTGGCCTATATGGAAGGCGATGACGTGGCGATCCTGCAGCCCCAAAAGTCTTCCCAGGGATTTACTTATGATTTTAAAAGCCGGGAACTGACCAGCGGATCCTTGAAAAAAGGATTGCCTGAAAAGGCACTGGCAACCGCCCTGTGGGGAAGTTTTGCTTACCAGGATCAGCTTTTCAGTCTGCCGGCTAAATAGTCCCTGAACGGAAAGAGCCTCAATTATCTATCTCCAGTCTTTGCGAGCCACGCCTTCGCCGTGGCAGGGACGGCACGACCGAAGCAATCCCATCAATAGCAGGGGATTACTTCGTCGTTCGTTCCTCACTCCTCGATAATTCTAAAAAAAATAAAGATTACCAAATTGTAATTTTGCGACAATGTTTAAGTAATCTTCGCGTGGTAATGTTTCGATTAATATCCTGGTTCGGGTGTATTGCCGATATTCGTATATGAAGAAAGAATGAACTTGTATACATAAATCGTTTGGACAATATACACCAAGAGCATGCAGGTGAATCAACAACCTGTTTACTATGTAGAATCCCGTGTAATGAATGGATAATGCGGAAGGTAACCGTTCGTGAGATATCTTTATCTGCTTTTAGTGGCGGTATTTCTTTTTTTGTATATTGTGCCGCTCAGCGTCCGGCCGCTGCTGGTTCCTGATGAAACCCGATACGCTGAAATTTCGCGGGAGATGATCCAAAGCGAGGATTATGTCGTTCCGCATCTTAACGGATTGCGGTATTTTGAAAAACCCGTACTCGGATACTGGCTGAACGCTGCTTCACTTAAGCTTTTTGGTGAAAATGAATTTGCGGTCCGGTTTGCTTCCGCTGCTGCAACAGGCTTGTCAGCATTGCTCCTGTTGCTGTTGGCCCGGCGATTTGCAGGCGGGGATTTTGTCGGCATCTCGGCTGCCATGATTTTTTTAACCTGTTTTGAGGTTCTTGGGGTCGGTGTATTTTCTGTTTTAGACAGTATGCTGGCTTTTTTTATAACAGCCGGAATGGTCTGTTATTTTTATGCGTATTCAACCCTTAATATAGCATGGCAAAAAGTTGTTTTTTTTGTTTTATGCGGTTTTTTTTGGGGATGTGCTTTTTTGACCAAGGGATTTGTTGCGCTGGCCATACCGGTTGCGGCCATTGTGCCGTTTTTGATTTGGGAAAAAAACTGGAAGTCCGTTTTTTCCACACCCTGGATTCCACTTATCGCATTTATTTTGACAGTTTTGCCCTGGGCGCTGCTGATCTGGAAACGGGAACCGGATTTCTGGCACTATTTCTTCTGGGAAGAACATATCAAACGGTTTGCCGGTGCCAAAGCCCAGCACAAACAGTCGTTTTTATATTTTTTCATGTTTTTCCCCCTTGCGGCCCTTCCATGGACGTTTCTGGTGCCGGCTGCCTGGCCGGGAATAAAAAAATATATTGAAAAGCCGGTTATCAAATTCGCCATCTGCTGGTTTATATTCCCTTTTTTGTTTTTTTCACTTTCAAAAGGAAAGCTTTTAACTTATATATTACCCTGTTTTGTTCCGTTTGCCCTGCTGATAGCATTCGGGCTTGGCAGTCGTAAAGATCTGAAAATCGATTCTGACTTTAAAATAGGGGCACTTCTGGCAGTCTTTTTATTTTCGCTGTTGACGGTGGGCCTGCTGATAATCCGGATCACGAATTTTCATCATTTCAAACCCTATGCATTTGATGGCCAATACTGGCTGCTGATCGCGAGCCTTCTGGCATGGGTATTGATATTAGGAATGGCAAT
>JAQIBZ010000533.1 GCA_027858815.1 Desulfobacteraceae bacterium | reverse complement strand
TGCAGTCAACAGCAGGCACGGTGGCCTGCTCTACGAGGTTTTGCGATAAGCTCCGTAGGGTTGGCCACCGTGCCTACCGGTCGAATGGTGACTTAACTTAACCGAAGCAGATAACCAGGAAACCGTAATTATCCGGCTCCATCTCTGTATAAAATTTGAATCTCTGTTCAAATTTTATACAATCGTTCAAAGTTTTATTTAAATCAATTGGTTAAAAACATTTTCATACCCATCATGTCTTCTTGAAAAAACTCATCTGGTTCTTTTTTCTACTGAATGCTTAAATATCCGCAAGCTTCTCCTGTCCTGAAAAAAAATTATTATATATATTATCAGTGACTTAAAACTATAAATCGATTAAAAAATTATATGGTACGTCCTTTGCAATTGAAGACTTTATTCATACGGATTGGTTTTTCCGTTTATTTAAAGGGTTTATAAAGAAGGATTTAAAAAGGAGGTTTTCCCATGCAGAAGAATCTAAAATCTGAAGCCGCAGGATCCTCGACATCTGCACCGTTTCAACCGCGAATGGTAAAAATGGATTATGATGGCATTTTGATTTCCGAAAGAATGACTGAAATCATGTCCATGTGCGATCGGAACAACCCCATTTACGAACAGGTTTCCAGTTACAGCGTGGCCCTGTATGCACTGGGATTTTTTGAGTGCCCGGATTTCATGTCGTTTCAGGACGTTTCCGCTGATGAAGCCTCGAAAATTTTAAATGAAAATTTTTCGGAAATAGCTTTTAAAGAGATACCTGATAATTATCATCTCTCTGAGTCGAAGGAACGATATCTTCTGGTGATTGGTGATCCGATGTTTCCAAAACATTTTGCAATTGTAGCGGATAGATGTGGCAACCGGCCATATTTTTCCAAGCTCCCTTTTTTTGGAGCCGGCTATGACAGCATGGACGAGCTGATAAATGAATTTGTCGATATCGACGGAGTGACACCTGATGATTTTCATTTTTACCAAAAGAACTGGTACGGTCAGATCCCGCCGTCATCCAAGGGTAAAATTTATATTGTAAAGGATTGATTGATTAATTCATAATTTATTAAATTCGAAGGAGCGAATGCATGTCAGTAATCAAGAACGTCATTGATAAAGTCAAACAAGTAGATCCCGGTCAGAAAGAATTCCATCAAGCAGTGATCGAGGTTATGGAAACCCTGGAGCCGACTGCGGAACGGCATCCGGAATTCGTAAAAGCCGGTATTTATGAAAGAATAGTAGAGCCTGAGCGCACCGTCATGTTCCGGGTGCCGTGGGTGGATGACAAGAATGAGGTAATGGTTAACCGGGGTTTCCGAGTCCAGTTTAATAATGCCATCGGCCCCTTTAAAGGTGGTCTTCGATTTCATCCGTCGGTTAATTTATCCATCATTAAATTTTTGGGATTCGAACAGATTTTCAAAAATTCTTTGACTTCTCTGCCAATGGGCGGTGGTAAAGGCGGATCGGATTTTGATCCCAAAGGCAAGTCTGATGGTGAAATCATGCGGTTTTGTCAGGCGTTTATGCGAGAACTTTATCGCCATATCGGTCCGGAAACAGATGTTCCAGCCGGTGATATCGGTGTCGGCGGTCGTGAAATCGGTTATCTGTTCGGTTATTATAAAAAAATCAGAAATGAGCACACCGGCGTTTTGACCGGAAAAAGCTTAGAATACGGCGGCAGTCTTATCCGACCTGAAGCAACGGGCTACGGCACAGTCTATTTTGCCGCTGAAATGCTGGCCACACGGGGACTGGATTTTAAAAATCGGATGGTGGCAGTGAGCGGTTCCGGCAATGTGGCCCAGTACGCCATTGAAAAAATCAATGAACTGGGTGGAAAGGTGATTTCGGTATGCGATTCCGGTGCTACCATTATTGATGAACAGGGTATTGACAAAGACAAATGCTGTTATCTGATGGAGCTTAAAAACGTTCGCCGGGGCCGGGTGAACGAATATGCAGATAAGTATAAGAGTGTCTGTGTTCAAGGGAAAAATGTGTGGGACGTTATCCGGGAAGAAGGAATCAAGGTAGATATTGCCCTGCCGTGTGCTACCCAGAATGAAATAAACAAAGAAAATGCGACAGCTCTGGTAAAAAACGGCTGTATCTGTGTGGCGGAAGGGGCTAATATGCCGTCTACTCCGGAAGCAGTAAAGGTTTTTCAGGATAACAATCTTCTTTATGGTCCCGGCAAAGCTGCCAATGCCGGCGGTGTTGCTACCTCCGGTCTGGAAATGAGCCAGAACAGCTTAAAGCTCTCATGGACCCGGGAAGAAGTGGATAACCGGCTCCTGATCATTATGAAAAACATTCATAAATCCTGCATCGATGCATCAGAAGCCTACGGCAAAAAAGGCGATTACGTTATGGGCGCCAATATCGCGGGTTTCACCAAGATAGCCAATGCCATGCTGGCGTATGGTGTTGTATAACCCATAAGAAGCGTGGCTGAGACCTTATTTTCATTTTATCATACGAAACTGTTTTCAGGATTCATTGATTAGTGTGAGACTTTTTCTGTGGCAGTGACCTGAAGCAGGATTTTTGTGGTGGTTTGGTAAATCGGTTTCAACGATATATAGTTTTACATAAAAAAGACTTGATATTTTTTCTCAAGGCTTTTTTTATTTTTTATCATATCATTAAAGTGAAAACACGAAAAGAGGTATACAAATGAATGTTCAAGATACAAATATTAGTATATTTTTCTTGACCGCGCCTGAACAGTAGGGGAGGGCTTTATGCCCTCCCGAAAAACAAATATGACGAAGGTGTGAGTCATTCTCATCTCTGGATACCGGGCTCTACGGAAAACGGGCGGGGATAAACCCCGCACCCTACGAAAAAGGTGGCCGAAACGATGATCAAGGCCAAATATTAGTATATTTTTCTTGACCGCGCCTGAACAGAAAAGATATATTGACAAATTTTAATTTATAAAAATTACTTCAGAAAATACAATTTTATCTGGTTTGCTATGCATAAATTGCAATATAATTTAATTCATTATGGGCTATAAACGAAAGGAATGGGTTTAAGATGGCAGGGTATGTTTACACATTCGGGAACGGTAAGGCTGATGGCGATCAATCTCAGAAAAATCTGCTTGGGGGAAAAGGTGCCGGTCTTGCCGAAATGGCAAAACTTGGGCTACCGGTTCCTGCCGGTTTTACAATTACAACCGGATGCTGCAAATATTATTTTGAATCAGATGCCAACTACCCGCCCCATTTAAATGATGAAGTAGAAACAGCCTTAAAACATATTGAATCCATCATGGAAATGATGTTCGGCGATCAGCAATCCCCTCTTCTTGTTTCCTGCCGGTCCGGTGCCCGGACGTCTATGCCCGGAATGATGGAAACCGTTTTAAATGTCGGCTTAACCACAAAAACCATTCCCGGAATGATCAAAAAAACAAATAACGAAAGGTTTGTCTATGATGCTTATCGACGTTTGATCATGATGTATTCAGACGTAGTAATGGAAAAATCAGAAGGAATTGAGCCGGTTGAAGGCAAAGGAATCCGCCTTCAACTTGATAACATCATGGAGCAGATGAAAATTACTAAAGGTTATAACGGAGACACTGACTTTACGGCTTTAGATCTTAAAATCCTTGCAGAAGAATTTAAAATTAAAGTCAATGAAGTTTTGGGCGTTGAGTTTCCGGATGATCCGCGTAAACAATTATGGGGAGCCATTGGGGCGGTTTTTAAAAGCTGGAACGGCAAACGTGCCATATCATATCGCCGCATTGAGGGTATTCCTGATGAATGGGGAACTGCGGTCACCGTTCAAAGTATGGTTTTTGGCAATATGGGCGATACGTCTGCCACCGGTGTCGGATTTACCCGAAATCCGGCCACCGGTGAAAATGTTCTTTTTGGTGAATGGCTGCCCAATGCTCAGGGAGAAGATGTAGTTGCCGGCATCCGAACACCGAACCCCATCAATGAAGCAACGAAAAATGATCAAAATAAGCATCTGCCGTCTCTTGAAACAGCCATGCCGGAATCTTACCAGCAGCTACATGATATCCGCGACAAGCTTGAAACTCATTTTTGTAATATGCAGGATCTGGAATTCACCATACAGGAAAACAAGCTGTATATGCTACAGACCCGGGAGGGTAAAAGAACCGGCCTGGCTGCATTAAATATGGCGATGGAGATGCTTGGTGAAGGGTTAATCGATGAAAAAACCGCTGTGACCCGTTTGTCTCCTGCCCAATTGGATGAAATGCTTCATCCGTTGGTGGATCCGAATGCGGAAACCAAATGCAAGGTCATTGCCAAAGGACTTCCTGCCGGTCCCGGTGGGGCTTGCGGTCAAATTGTATTTACATCCGATGATGCCGTTGCCTGGCAAAAACAGGGCAAAACCGTTATTCTTGTTCGGGAGGAAACCAACCCCGAGGACGTAGAAGGTATGCG
>JAQIBZ010000521.1 GCA_027858815.1 Desulfobacteraceae bacterium | reverse complement strand
TTTTCCGCAGAAAACAACTGGAAACAGGAACTGCCCTTTATTTGAACATGGCTGCCGTCTCCCGCGATCTGGGGGACGAAGCATCTGCCATGCTTTATTTTCAGAGCGCTCTGAATCATTCTGAAACCGGTGTTTTTCCGGACTTTAAATGGCGGGCGCTTGCCGGTCTTAACAAACCAGCACAAGCATTAGATGTCCTAAATGAGGTTCCCCTCTCCCGGGCTGGGTGCGCGCCCATGGAAATTATCAACAGTGTCGGGTCCCTTGTATTTGAAAAACTTTCAGACAAGAAAACTGACGCAGCATTAAACCTGGCGGAAAAAATTTCCGAACTGGAACGTTTTAACCGTATGGCCCCTTATGTTCAGCCGCAAAACAGACTAGAAAAAGCATTTTTTGCCAAACTATATCCAAAGCTCGAACAAATCCAAATTCTAAAAAAAGAACTCAGCAGCGCCGAAAAAGACCGGCTGCCCTTTGTTAAACAACGACTTGAAAATGAAACATTACTGCTGGCAAAATATATAGGACCGGACCATGAAAACCTGCCGGCGATGTTTAAAAACATTCAGAATAAGGAGACCCGTGATCTTGCAATTCTTTTAATGTCACTTAATCAGAACATTGAAAAAACGGCAAACGAACTGGCAGAAATTAATATCAGGCTGATGGATGAAAAGAATGATACGGATAAAAACCAAAACGAGGCACAAGAATTATCTAAAACCTATCAGACTTTAATCAGCCGGTATCATCAACTTGTTGAAGACGCATATTACGATCGGCCATTGACTGCTGCACCGGATTTTATCACCCTGATGAGCGCAGAACCTTTTGATGTTATGGATCTTGCCGAAGTAATGACCGATGATGACGCAGTGGCAAGGATTTTTCATATAGGCAGCAAAGAATCACCTTATGCGGTATTTCTAATCACCAAAGATGAGACAACGTCATTTATCGCAGAAAACGTAGATAACGTGAAAACAAAAATTGATGAATCCATTGACTGGATAACGCCGTATATTGCGTATGAGAATCCTTTATCTTTAGATTTTGACATATCTTACCCTTACGCGCTGAGTGCAAAACAACTGCAAAGATGCATCAACAACCGTAAACCATTCAAGCAAAAACTCATCGCCATACCGAATATTTCGTTTCCAAAGCAGGTTTCTGAAAGATACGATATCACCCCCCATGATTCGTCAGAGGATGAGCCGGATGGTGGTGATTCGTTTGAAACAGACAATTTACTAAACGATTTATCAGGTGCCAATACCCTGCTGATTGCAAACGGACCCCGGACAGCCGCAACGGTCCCCACGGTACCCGGAGATATGTCCCGCCGGTTTTTGGCGGTAAATACGAATAGTGACAACCGTATCCATCTGGAAGCACTGCTGGCCGGGGCTTCCAATCTTTCCTTATCTTTATTAAAATCTGAGAATGCAGACCATCTGTATCTTACCGGACACCTGTTTTCCATCTACGGATGCCCGGGAATCATTTTTGTAAACAACCCAGAAGCCCATGAGGCTCTTATCTCTAAAATTCTGGCATCCTATTCTGAGATGTCCGGGATTGACGCTTTAAAGTCAGGTGCGGATTCTCTGACAACTCCTGCCGTCAATCATTCAGCGGATAAAAAGCCTGCCCGGATTCAGACAAACCAGCTATTGTATCTGGGTTATCAGGGAATGACGAAAAAAGAATCTGCGAAATATGCCAAAAAGAATTTTATCCAATATGTCAAATCAGGGAGATCAGAGTTTGACCAAAAAAATTATGTGACGGCTACTGTCATGTTTGAAAACGCCATTGCGGTTGCCAATGAAATCTCCAAGTATGACCAATATCTGCCTGATTTGTATAAGTACGCCCGTGAAAGCGCCTATCTTTCCGGCAGCCTGGATAAATCATTAAATTTTGCAAGAGAACTGGCTGCTCTCATGGCTGACATTGATCCGGATTCAAAAGGTCATTCCGAAGCCCTGTTACGCCTGGGGTTGATGTATTCCAAAAAAGAAAACTATGAAAAAGCCATACCGGTGATTGAACGCGCGGTAACCATCCTGTCACAATTGCCCCCGGATGAAGATCTGGTCCGTGCCTTTAAAGACCTTGGCATTGTTTTGGAAAATGCCACAAACTATGATTCCGCATTAAGCCGATTTAAACACGCAGCAGAACTGACCCGGACCCTGAATCAATCGGAACTGATGGGAGAACAGTATTTAAACATTGGCCGGGTTTATGACCTGCGGTTAAATCAATATACCGCAGCGATTCAAAATTATGAGAAAGCATTGGAAATCTTCACTGCAGCAGAAGATTTTGAAAAAATATCCGAATCAAAACTCAATATCGGTCGCTGTTATCGACTTCTTGGAAATTTTGCCGAAGCAGACCGTTTTTATGAACAAAGTCTGTCATTGATCGAATCCAAAGCACCGGATCAGTTGGTAGTTAAGGTTAAAATTCTTATTGAGCAGGCCAACAACGCCTGGTTTCAGGGAAGATATGAAGAAGCGTTTAAACGCCAGCGCCAGTGTTACAGTATTGCCAAAGAAAAACAGTTTTCACTGATGCAGGTAATTTCATTAAATACGGAAGGCCTGATCTGGTGGACTTTGGGAGATTATGACAAGGCACTTGAAGCTTTAAATAATGCCTTAACAGATGCCAAAAGCTTAAAAATACGACAGGACGAAGTTGCCACCACACTGAACAACATGGGTCTGATTTACCGCGACAGGAAAGATTATGAGAAAGCCCTGGAAACGTTTGACCAGGCTATTTCCATTGACACCGCAATTGGTTCAAAATGGGGACTGGCATATGATTACAGGAATAAAGGACTTACTTTTCTAAAACTTAATCAGCCAAAAAAAGCAGCAGTACTTTTTGATCAGGCGTATGACATTTCAACAGCTATCGGAAACCGGATCAATGCGGCCAAGGCGGTGCTGGGAAAAGGTGATGCCCTGCTTGTTTTAGAAGATTATCAGAATGCACAAAAAGCATATCAGACCGCATTAGAACTTTCCGAATCCATGATGATCAGGGAAACGCAATGGCGGTCTTTGTTCGGGCTGGCAAAAATTCAAATCAATTTTACCAGTGATCTGGAAGCTGCTGAAAATCTTCTTCGAAAATCATTAGAAATCATTGAACAGCTCCGTTCAGACATTAAGATCAAACAGCTTAAAGAAAATTTTATTGCCAATAAACTTTCGGTATATGAAACGCTGGTAAAGTTGCTGGCAGATAAAAATATGCCGCGACAGTCGTTTGAAATTGCCGAACGATCCCGGGCCAGAAACTTTATTGATCTTCTGGGTGGTCAGCAGATCGGATTTGCAAATGAAACAGACAACAA
>JAQIBZ010000497.1 GCA_027858815.1 Desulfobacteraceae bacterium | reverse complement strand
AAAGTGACCCATGGGAAAATTACATTCAAAGGGCAGGATATCACCTATATGCCGATCTATGAACGTGCCCGCCTTGGTGTGGGGGTTTCATTCCAGCGGCCACCGACGATCAACGGTCTTAAAACAAAAGATCTGGTGGCATTGTGCGCAAGGAACAAGAAGGCGGATGTTGAGGGTCTTGCAGAGATGCTCAATTTTAAGCAATTTTTAGAACGTGATGTGAATCGGAATTTCTCCGGCGGTGAGATTAAACGGTCTGAAATGCTTCAGCTCATGGCTCAGGAACCGGATCTGGTTTTGTTGGACGAACCGGAGTCCGGAGTGGATTTGGAAAATATCGTTCTGCTGGGTGATGTGGCAAATACGCTGTTGGGGCGGGGCGTGAAGCATCCGAGTGGTATAATGGGGCATTCGCATTTGAAAAAAAGAACCAAATCCGCACTGGTAATTACACATACCGGTCATATCCTTGATTATATAACCGCTGACAAGGGCCAGGTATTATACAACGGACATTTATGCTGTTCACGCAATGCCAGAGAAATTTTAAAATGGATCAGAGAATACGGTTATGAGGAGTGTGTCCGATGTACGATGTAGATAAAAAAAGTAAAACAGACGTTGAACTCAACGATTACCAGTCTGATGCTGAAAAACATGAATATGTTGAAAATCTGTCGCAGATTGAAACGGTTGATTCCAATCAATGGCTCAACGTCGGTGTGGATATTAAGGAATTTGACCGGGCCGGAACATTTATTCAAAAAGATTGTTCTGTTATTCATTCGAAAGCCATGCAAGAAGGTGTCGAAGTCATGGGTATTTCTGATGCCTTGAAAAAACACGACTGGCTGAAGGATTATCTGTGGAAGTATATTTCACCGGAAAAAGACAAGTTTACGCAAAGCGCAAAAGAAAAACCCCATGAGGGTTATTTTATACGTTCTCTTCCCGGTGCTAAAATCAAACAACCGATTCAGTCCTGTTTGTATATTGCTAAAGAAGGATTTTCCCAAAATGTTCATAATGTGGTGATTGCAGAAGAAAATTCCCAAATGCATATTATCACCGGATGTTCAACCTCGCCGCATCTGGTCACCGGTCTTCATGTCGGCGTTTCGGAAATTTTTGTAAAAAAAGGAGCGACCCTCCATTTTACAATGATTCATGACTGGGGCGAACAGATCAATGTTCGTCCGAGAACAGCGATTCATGTGGAAGAAGGCGGCGTGATCGTTTCAAACTATATTTCGTTGCGTCCGGTGGGGTCTTTGCAAATGTCTCCAACCACATACCTTGATGGTAAGGGGGCGGTTGCCCGTTTTAACAGTATCCTAGTCGCTGCGGCCGGGTGTCATTTAGATGTCGGTTCAACGATTCATTTAAATTATCCGGATACCCGGGCGGAAATAATTTCCCGGGCCATTACCGTCGGCGGAACAATTATTGCCCGCGGTGAGATGATTGGTAAAGTTGCCGGATGTAAAGGCCACCTGGAATGCAAAGGATTACTTTTAAACGACGGGATAATGCATGCGATTCCCGAACTCCAGGGACATGTGCCCGGAGTTGAGATGTCACATGAGGCAGCTGTCGGGAAAATTGATCAGAGAGAAATTGAATATCTTATGGCCCGAGGTCTGGATGAAGATGAAGCCGTTTCAACCATTGTCCGTGGATTTTTAAATGTAGATATTGAAGGCCTGCCTCCCGGACTTGCTGCTGAAATCGATAAGGTCGTAACTGAAACCCAGAAAGATATGATGTAAGGTTCGTGTCATGGATACTGAAAATCAAAAAAATGGTTCCTGTGATATTCCATTCGCCGAAAAGGTCCGGTTTTATTCCTATGACTACTTAAAATGTTTTTTGTATCTCGTGAATTGTGATTTTACGGAAAATATTTTTACAAAAAGTCTGTATTCAAAACTTATTACGTCTTCACACTTACTTGAAGATTGTTTAGATTTCCACGGGGCTAAAAATAATTCAGACTGGTATTTTTATCGCGAGCTGGCGGCCGCCATCCAGCACATCAGTATGGGGGGATATGCCCAGAAGCATATTGCCAATCGATTAATCTTTTATGATATTCATGATAAGGAAAATTTCAGCATAAACGGGGAAGCTACCCTTGCGTTTCTTACGAACTCTTTGATGAACCTTGCACCGGTCATTGTAGAAGAGGCCAGTCGCTTAAAAATCGAATTGCCGAAAAAAGGATTTCAGTCCTTACATTTTCCGTCAATTACAACCGGAGAGATGCTGGATCATGATTTTGAGGATGAGCAGAAAGACCAGTACAGCAAGCATATTGTCAGAGTGGCAAATGAATTTATTTCCATTGCCGATGATTTTGATACATTTGAATTTGTTGAGGTCTATGATCAGTTAGGATTAAAGGCCCTGGTCCCGGATCGGGTGAATGAAGTCGAAATACGGCGTTTTGAAATGCGGGTTCATAACCTGCAGTCCTCCTTTGACTCTTATGTCATTCACGGCGGTTTTTTATATGGGGATCGCAATCTCAAACGTTTCAGGTCCAATTTTTCAGTCATCTATCACTTGCTTCAGGTCATGGGGCGTATGCTGCATTTTTATGAGCGTCATCTCATTGATATCGGTTATAAATATACTTACACAAAAGCCCGGGAGCAGCTGACCCGCCTTGTTGATCCGGATGTGCTGCTGGATTGTACCATTAATTACGGTTTGTATTATGTAAACCACTTTTTTTCATACGGTAAGGAAGTGGCCCGGGAAATCCTGCAGGGAAACATCGAGCGGTCTTCCATTACTGTGGGTATCCCGAAAGAACTCGGCTTTCATTGCCGACCAAGCCTCATGGTTGCCAAGATTGTACAGAACTATGGCGGCGAGGTAAAATTGATTGCCGGTGGTGATCAGTTTGATGCCAGCAGTGTGCTTGATATTCAATGGGCTGGCGGCAAGATCCAGAAAGAAAATATCCGGCAGGTTGAGTTTCAGGGAGATGTCCGTGCGTTAAAAGATATTGAGACCCTTGCCGGTGTTAATTATGGTGAAGACCAGATGGGGAAGGGGATTCCATTGCCCAAGAGTCTCCAATATCTTCGATAGCTTCGTAAAAAGTTCAAATTTTGCGTTACGCTGCATTCTTCATATCTTCATAGTAGAAAAATTACGAATCATCATTCAGAATTTGCGTGCCTTAAATTTGAGCTTTTTTCTTTGCTATCTGGATCTGACTTCTTAGCTAGATCTATAGCTAATGGTTCCGTAAATCGAAATTCCTGTTTATGTCGAAAGGTCATATGGCATCAATATCAGCTGTCATTGTCGCCGGTGGAAAAGGTGAGCGGATGCAGACAGACATCCGCAAACAATATCTGGTACTAGACGAAATACCAATTTTGAGCCGCACACTTCTTGCTTTTACTGAAATCTCAGCTATCGAGACTGTTTATCTTGTGGTTCCTGAAAACGATTTTGATTTCTGCACCCGACAGATTTTACCTGCTGTTCAAAATAAACTTTCGGTTCAACTGGTTAACGGCGGTGCAAATCGCCAGGAATCCGTTTTCAACGGACTGTCCGCTATAACTGATCCGGATTCGATTGTTGTCATTCATGACGGGGTCCGGCCCTTTTTCCCGGCCAGTCCCACGGAAAAAGCAATTGAGTGGGCTGCGCAGGAAGAAGGATGTATTTTAGGGATACCTGTTGTGGATACATTAAAAAATGTAGATAAGAATGGTTTTGTTATAGATACCATGCAACGGACCGGTGTCTGGCAGGCTCAGACGCCGCAGGTTTTTCAGTACCAGTTAATTAAAAAGGCCCATGATTATGCGTTGTTAACAGGATTTATCGGGACAGATGACGCCTCTCTGGTGGAGAATCTCGGCAAACGTGTTAAGATGATTTACGGCAGTCCTTATAATATCAAAATCACAAAACCGGAAGATCTGATCATCGCTCTCGGTATTCTCAATCATGGTCAAATGAATACTTGAAAAACGATTCAAATAACTGATGGAGGAATAATATGAATGATTTAATGACAATTATTAAAGAAAGGCGCAGTGTCCGTAATTATTCAGAAAAAGAAGTCTCGGATGAAACGCTTTTATCTCTGCTGGAGGCTGTTCAGTGGACACCGTCATGGGCCAATACCCAATGCTGGGAAATTGTTGCCGTAAAAGATCCAAAAATCAAAGAACAGATCCAGAAAGCGGTTCCGGCATCAAATCCGGCATTTAAGTCCATTATGAATGCGCCTGTTGTTCTTGCCATATGCGCTAAGCTTGGTACATCCGGTTATTATAAGGGAATCGTTACAACAAAATTCGGGGACTGGTTTATGTTTGATCTGGGTCTTGCCACTCAGAGCTTATGCCTGACCGCCCATGCAATGGGACTGGGAACAGTTGTTGTGGGGTTATACGAACATGACAAGGTCAACACAGCCCTGAATCTGCCTGAGGGTATTGAAAATGTTGCCCTGATTCCTTTGGGGTATCCGACAAAAATTCCCAAAGCACCGAAACGCAGAGAGGTTAGTGAGTTTTTACATTATGATACGTTTTAATCCGGTAGTTTAATGGGTAATTTTGATTTTTCGCTGGTAAGCATATTTGGATTCTCATTTCTTGTTGCATTGACCGGTGCTATGGCACCCGGTCCACTTTTAACGTATACAATTATTAAATCCGTCAATGCGCCCCGTAGGGGGTACCTGATGGGGGCGTGGATTATTTTAGGTCATGCAGTGATCGAAATGGGCATTATTTTGCTATTGCTTTCCGGATGTTCATTTATATTTTATAATGTGGTATTTATGCGTGTTGTCGCTGTCGCCGGCGGGCTTATATTGCTATGTTTCGGTGTATCAGTTGTCATTAACGTGTATCGTGATAAAATTCCGACCGGTTTTTTATCGGCTCCCAAAAATAATAATGACAAAGAGCCCCGGTCAATTAATCAAGGTTTTGAGAGTCCTGTACTCGGCGGTGCGATGGTCTCCATGTCAAATCCGTACTGGTGGATATGGTGGGCGACCATCGGTTTTGCATTTATGATTCAGTTTGACGTTTCTTTGAATAACTGGCCAAAGCTGATCGCTTTTTTTGTCGGCCATGAGGCCGGCGATTTGATCTGGTATCTTTTAATTTCATGTTTTGCATTTTTTGGTGTGCGGTTTTTAAATAAAAAAATATATTATGCCATTTTATTTATATGTGGGATTTTTATGATTGTTTTCGGGATTTATCTGGGGACGTCATTATTTTTCAAACCGGATATTGCATGAGCCGTTGGGCATGTTTATGGCAAACAATGTATTGTGAACGTTCTTTCTCAACCTTCAGCCTTCAACCTTTTACCTTCAACCTTTTATCTTCAACCTGAATGTTTTATGAGTGATATAAAAAAATCAAAAAATGAGCTTATCGAAGAACTGCATGCGCTTCGCATTCGTGTCGAAGAATACAGAGTTCTTGATGCAGAACGCCAGGCGGTGCAAAAAGCTCTGACGGAAAGTGAACAACGGTATCGAAGTGTTTTTGAAAATACCGGTACGGCAACGATTATTATTGAAAATGACATGACTATTTCAATGGTTAATGCCAAATTTGAATCACTAACCGGATACTCTAAACAAGAGATTCGCAACAAGATGAAGTGGACGGATTTTGTCGCCGAAGAAGACATTGAAAGGATGAAACGGTATCATGTTAAGCGCCGTAAGGATCGAAGTCTGGCGCCGACGGAGTATGAATGCAGGGTGCACAATCGTTTTAATGAATATAAAGATATGTATGTACGTATTGATATGATTGCCGGAACCCTATCCAGTGTCGGGTCGTTTAATGATATTACGGTTTTTAAACAAACGGAAAAAGCGTTGATTGAAAGTGAACGCAAGCTCTCCAAACTCATGGGGAATCTACCGGGCATGGCATATCGCTGTGTAAATGATTTTAATCGGACGATGAAATATGTCAGTGCCGGATGTAAGTGGTTAACCGATTATTCTCCATTTGAGTTAATTGATAATTCGAAAAAAGCCTATATGGATATGATTCATGAAGATGACAGGGATGATGTGAATCATCAGATTCAATCTTCTTTGTCTTCCGGACGGCCTTTTCAGATGGAATATCGTATTATTACTGCTTCGGGTCAGCAAAAGTGGGTTTGGGAAGAAGGATTAGGGATCATTGCCGATGATGGTACGGTCGCTGAAGTTGAAGGTTTTATCTCTGATATGACTGAGCATAAGCTCGAGGAACAGCAGCTTAGAAAAGAAAATAAACGATTAAAATCGACGATCAAAGAGCGTTATAAGTTTGGAGATATCATCGGTAAAAATCGTTCGATGCAGGATGTTTATGAGCATATTTCTATGGCAGCCGCATCGGTTGCCAATGTCATCATATATGGTGAATCCGGAACCGGAAAGGAACTGGTTGCCCGTGAGATCCATAAGCTGAGTGATAATTATGATCGTCCGTTTGTTCCGGTCAACTGCAGCGCCATTCCGGAGAATCTGTTTGAAAGCGAGTTTTTCGGATATAAAAAAGGCGCTTTTACCGGTGCCGGCATGGATAAACCCGGGTATTTTGATCAGGCAAACGGCGGGACGCTTTTTTTGGATGAACTCGGCGAAATTGATTTGACCGGCCAGGTCAAATTATTGAGGGTTTTAGACGGTGGCGGATATACACCGGTCGGCAGCAATGAAGTTAAAAAAGCGGAAGTCAGAATCGTTGCGGCAACAAATCGGGATTTGAAAGAAGAAGTCAAAAAGGGGCGTATGCGGGAAGATTTTTTTTATCGGATTCACATTATTCCCATTACCCTGCCACCGTTAAGAGAACGTAAGGATGATTTGCCGCTGCTGATTGAGCATTTTCTTTCCATTTATGCCACCAGTGACAATATGCCGGTCTTAGACGGTAAAATTCTGGGAATGTTATATAATTATGAATGGCCGGGCAATGTTCGGGAACTTCAGAATGTGCTGCAGCGATATATTACACTAAAAACGCTGGATTTTATGTCGACTTCAGTGCCCAAATCAGTGGCGAATGATAATATTGATTCCATTGACATCCAGGAAAATGTTGAATCACTGAGTCAGGCGATGGATAATGTCGAGAAAACTATTATCAGAAGCGTTCTTGAAAAAAATCAATGGCGAAAAAACAGGGTTGCTGATGTGTTAAGTGTTAATCGTAAAACATTATTCCGGAAAATGAAAAAACATGACCTATTGTAGCCCCT
This sequence comes from Desulfobacteraceae bacterium, assembly GCA_027858815.1. Taxonomy (GTDB): domain Bacteria; phylum Desulfobacterota; class Desulfobacteria; order Desulfobacterales; family Desulfosalsimonadaceae; genus SURF-3. The sequence continues at coordinate 14,314 of JAQIBZ010000497.1, read as the reverse complement.
TTGTGGGTCAAAAAAGCCCCATTTGCTGATATGTAGTATTAATTCAGTAGTTTATATATTTTTTGGATTATTCACGGGGCTTGAATGCCTCGTTTTTTTTCTTTTTTCCCGCCTTCCTGTAATCCTCAATTTTTTTTACCCCAATCATTTTTGTCGCTTATGGAAAAAATTTATTTTATTATTTATAGGTGCTTATAGACTCTATGCAAAAAGTATAAGCGATTTGCGATTGTTTTTTATAAAAGTGGCATGTGTGTTGCATCTTAATCTATCTTGATTCGATTAATAACTTTTAATAACAGATTATTGTTCCTTATAGGAATGCATATAACAAGGAGGTTAGCCTTATGTTTAACTTAAAATTATCATTTTTGAATGTTCTGCGATCCAACAATCGACAAAACTTACTGCCAATGGATTTTGGCACTATGTATTTTTTATATCCGTCTGAAAGCGGACATTATGTCGGATTCGGTTCAACAGGAATTATGGACAAGGTTGTCGATACAATTAAAGCAGCGTTTCAGAAAAAAGATAGCGATGTGGATTATTACAAGACGGAATCTTTTTTTTAAACCACAGTATCGGTTATGTTTTTTATAACTGGCCTTAAAGTATAATTTACGATAGCAATAACGGGTTTTAAAATATACCGGGATATATCACGGAGTGTGTTATATCCCGGTTTTTTTTGTGAGGATTGTTTCACTAATTGTGATAGTCAATACATCATAAATTGTTTCTGGATTACGTATCCTCATCCCTCTCTACGCCTTTCAACAGCAACGATGTCACATGATTGGCCACAACCTCAGAATCATTGTGCTCCGGTTTGCCGCCCGGCAGAAATATTCGAATCGGCATGGTCTGGTAATGATAGGCTATCAGGCCGAATATTGAAATGGCCAGAAGGTGAGAATCTTTGTCCGGGGCCAGTTCGTTTGCCATACGGATAACATTGCTGAAAATTTTTTGAAAAACATGACCGGCAAGTAACTGTAAACGATTTTTATCCCCGTCTCCATCTAAAATTTCGCGATGAATCAGTGCGCTGAAGTCCGGGTCTTCCTGCATGAAATCACAGATTCGTTTAATAAATTGATGCAGTTTTTCATGAACCGGAATATCCAATGACAGAATTTCCGATAAAACAAATTCTCTCGTGGCAAACGCCTGCTGCACCGCAGCAACATATAGCGTCTCCTTATCCGGAAAGTGATGATACAAAGAAGCTGCATTGATGCCGACCGCTCGCGCAATCTGGCGCATGGAGACCCCGGAGAAACCGGATTTGGCAAAAAGCGGGATCGTTTTTTCGATAATCCCGGTTTTCGTTTTTGGTTTGTTTTTTGGTTGTTTTTGGGTATTTCCCGGCCGCATTTTAAATTCCTCCTGTGGCCCTTTTAAGTCTCATGATTGTCAGACCAAAATTATAATATGCGTTTTCATAATTGACCCGACTATCGATTCTTAAAGATTCGGCATTGAGCACGTCGGTGTTGGTTCCCACACCTTCCTGGTATCGGTTTCTTGAAACTTTCAGGTTTTCTTCAGCCTGGTTTAAAGCGTCTTCAGCGACTTTGATAAGTTCTTTGCTTTCCTGCATTTTAAGCCATGTACGATGTACATCAAGCCGAATCATGGACGCATAATTCATTTGTTGCTCTTTAACCGACGCTGCCCGTTTTAATGTCGCACTGCTTTTATGACGGGCAATGTTTCCGTCAAAAATATCCCAGGACAGACTGATATTGGCCGACCATAAATTTTCATGAATCTGGTGGCTGTTTTCAGTGTATTCGGTTCCGCCACTTAAGAAAAGCTGAGGACCGGTGATTGCTTTTTGGGCAGCGGCATTTTTTTCAAGCGCTTCGATCTGTTTTGACAAGACCGCCAGTTCAGAACGGTTTTCAATGGCCTGTTCGGTGAGGTTCGCAACAGAATCATCAGGCGCGCTAAATTCAAGAGATTCGATCTCAACCGCCGCATCCAGCGAACGGACCAGTATCCGGTTGTATGCAGCTTTTGCAGTATCTAAAAAATTGCGGGCATTTAATTGTTTTTGTTTTGCACCAGCCAGTGATACCTTTGCGGCTAACAGGTCATTGACTGCAACCATTCCCTGATCATATAGGTTTTGAACATCATCGGCAATCGCGGTCAGGCTTTTGACATGACTTTGAGCGACTTCAACCCGTTTTTGAGAAAGCAGAACCCCGATATAGGCTTCTGCTACCTGGAGCTTAATGTCCTGTGTCCGTGCGGTGTGCTGAAAACAGGTGGCTTCCAGATTGGATTCTGCGGCCTCAATGCCGTTGGTAATACGGAAGTGGGTATAAATCGGGACCGAGATTTTTGCATGATAGGTTAAAAATTCATCTTCGGCAGTGGTAACTTCACTGCCGCCGAAATACGCGGCGGGTTCTTCATTTAAAAAGGTATACCCGGAATAAAGATTCAACTTTGGAAGGCGTGCCGATTTTGCAGCGCTGACCTCATACCGGGCAGCTTCTATTTCGTTTTCTGCGGCTTTTAATGAATGATCATTGGCAATTGATACGGCCCAGGCATCTTCAAGGGTTTCTGCAGAAGCTGCAGTAATTATTATAAGGTTGCTCAGTATAAATACCAAACAAAGAAAATATGGTTTCAGTATCTGCATGTTAATAATCCTCATTATTTTTTTTTTTGCTTTTTCCCATTAAGGCAAGTCTCAGTCTGATGCGCTCAAAACCGTTTTCAACCAGAGAGTAGATGGAAGGCACCACAACGAGTGTCAGCAGTGTAGAACTCAGCATGCCGCCGATAACGGCAACTGCCAGCGGCGCATTGGTATCGGCACCGGCACCATATCCGAGGGCTGCCGGGAGCATGGCAATGACCACGGTAAACGATGTCATCAGCACCGGCCGAAGACGATTGGGGCAGGCTTCTTCCAGCGCCCGGTCAATGCCTTTGCCTTTGTTTCTTAGTTGATTGGTCATATCTACCAGCAAAATAGAATTTTTGGCCACCAGCCCCATGAGCAGAACCAGTCCGACCATTGAAAAAATATTCAATGAATAACCAAAAAGCCAGAGACCGAAAACCCCGCCGATAATAGCAAGAGGCTGAGCAACCATTATTATCAGAGGCTGAATAAATGAATTGAACTGGCTGGCTAAAACCATGTAGACCAGCAGGATAGCCATGATAAAGGTAAAGCTGATGTATTTGACGGTTTTGGCAAATTCTGCAGCCCGGCCGGTCATTTTAACAGCATATCCAATGGGCAGGATATCTTCTGAAAGTTTAAACACTTTCTTCATTGCGTCCCCTAATGGTGCATTAGGAGTGGAATAAAAATCTGCAGAATATTGCAGGTCATATCTTGAAATTATTGCCGGTCCAAGAATTTTCTCGACACTAACCACCGAATCAAGACGGACCATCTCTCCTGTTTTGGAGTGTAAATAGATCCGTCGTAAATCCCGGGGTTGTCCGATTTCTCCTTCTTCAGCCTTGAGGCGAATATCATAGCGTTCTCCGTCACCGGGTTCATCATTATATTTTGCGATATCCAGGCCGCCCACCAGCGCATTGACCGCATAGGCAATATCCAGGCCGGAAATTCCCAGATCTGCTGCACGGGTGCGGTCAATAACGAGTTTTAACTGGGGAAGATCTAATTTTAAGTCAAGATCCACCTGGCCAATATCCGGATCAACGATTAACCGCTGGTTCAAAATACCGGCATATTCAGCCACCTTGCCGAGTTCCGGGCCGGTTAGTTTGAATTGCAGTTTTTCACCCCGCACCCCGCCAATGGCTGAAATCGGTGTTGGAAACGCCTGTATTCCGGGGATTTTTGCCATCTCTTGTCTGAGAATCGGGATTATTTCATATTGTTTGCGGTTTCGATGCTCTAAGGGTGTCAACCGTACGGTAATCTCGCCGGAAGAAACCTGACCCGTGGCATCCGTACCAATCGATGACAGATACCCTTCGATTTCATCATATTTTTGAAGAATTTTTTCTATTTCTAGCAGGCGGTTATTGGTATAGTCAAGACTGGAACCCAGCGGTGTTTTAAAGGTGATCTTAAACTGTCCTTTGTCTTCTTCCGGCATAAATTCTTTGCCCAATTGCCCGAAAAGCGGCAGTGCAAAATATACGATGATGATGGTGATGATCACAACACACCATCGAAAATTTAAAGAAAATGACAACGCTTTGGTATACAGCCATTCAAGGGACTGGAGCATTTTTTCCCAGGCCTGGTAAAATTTTCCGTGCTGCTTTTTTACCACCAGATACCGGGAACACAACATCGGGGTCAGTGTAATGGAAACAAACAGGGATACCAAAACACCAATAGTAACAACCACGGAAAATGCCGTAAAAAATCGGCCGATGACGCCTTTCATGTATATTACCGGCGCAAAAATACAGGCCAGGGCAAATGTTGCGGCTAAAACAGCAAAAACCACCTGATTGGTCCCATTCAGGGCTGCCACTTTCGGGTCAATTTCTCCGAGTTCCCTTTGTTTGAAGATATTTTCAAGAACAACAATGGCATCATCCACCACGATACCGATCAGGAGCAGAAGCCCGAGCATTGTCATTTTATTAAATGTATATCCGGCAAAATACATCACCATGATCGCGCCCAGCAGAGAAACCGGAATGGCAACCGAGATAATTAAAGTGGACCGCAGGCTTTTTAAAAAAATGAAAACCACCAGAGCGGCAAACAATGTACCAAACAACAAATGCTCTTTTAACGCCTTGACGGCTTCCTGAATGAAGTCCGTATCATTGGCAGCAACCTTAATTTCAAGGCCTGGCGGGAGCTGCGGAATGATATCTTTTTCAAGTTTTTCATTCACGGCTTTGACAATAGCCACAGAATTGGCGCCGGTAACTTTGACAATACCGAGACTGACGCAGGGGATGCCGTTAAACCGTGAAATCTGCCGGTAATCCGCCAGACCGTCTTCTACTTCCGCCATTTGATGTAAACGCACCGGTGCGTTGTTGCGGTAAGCAACAATTAGTGATTCAATATCTTCGACCTTGTGAAATTCAATGTCCAGTTTTATCAGGTCTTCATGGTTGCCGCTCACAAGAAATCCACCCGGCATCTGAATGTGTTCTTTTTTAAATGCCTGGATAATCTCAGGGATGGTAATGGAGAGGGCTGCCATGCGATCAGGCTTCAGGTTGATGCGGATGGTGCGTTCCCTTTCGCCGGCCACCCGTATTTCACCCACACCGTCAATGCTTTCCAGCCGTTTTTTAAGAATGTTTTTAGCATACAGGTTAAGCTGCTGCAAGGTTCTGTTGCCCTGAAGTGTCAGCCATAAAATCGGCGTGGTGCCGAACTCCAGTTTTGCGATAATGGGAGGGTCCGCATCATCCGGAAGATCGCGCAACACTTCGTTGATTTTGGTCTGCACTTCGTTAAACGCCACGTCTATGTCTTTTTCCAGTTGAAACATGACCATGACGACCGAAACACTGGGTGCTGATTTTGACTGGATATGTTCAATTCCTGGTGTAGAGTTTACTGCGGTTTCAATAATATTGGTCACCGTGGCGTCAATGATATTCGGGTCCGCGCCAACCAGTGTTGTTGTGATGGTTATGTAGGGGAAATCAATTTCCGGATATTCGTCGATGCCAATTTTATTGTAACTGACAATTCCAAATAATACGATGACCGCGCTGAGCATAAAGGCAAAAACATGACGATTGATGGATATTTCCGGAATATTCATTCGCTTTTCTCCTGTATCTGGACCATGGCATTATTCGTCAGATATCCTGCACCGAAGACGGCGATTATCTCTTCTTTGCTGACACCGTCAATAATTTCAAGAAAATCCCCAACACGGATACCGGTTGTGACAACCCGTTCTTTTGCAATGTCCTGATCAATGACGTATACCACTTCCCCGGCTGGCCGGCGAATTACGCTTTTATCCGGAACCATGATGGCATCCGGTTTTGTGGCAATAACAACCGTGCCGTTCACCGAAGCGCCTGGGCGCCATGTGCCGGGGTTGTCGATATCAATAATGACTTCAACGGCACGATTGCCTGTATTTACAGACGGTCTGATTTTTGCGATGCTGCTTTTAATGGAAATTTCCGGTGTGATCGGTGTATTGAGCGTAACTTGCAGGCCTTTTTTGAATTTTGATGCGACTGATTCCGGAAACGGTAAAACAATGCGTAGTTTTTCATCATTGGTAATTTGAAACATCGGTTTACCCATGTTTACAAAGTCACCGGTGGTAACGAATCGTTTTTCAATCCATCCGGATACCGGGGCAATGCATTGTGTGTTTTCCTTACGCCGGGTCGAGTCTGCAAGACCTGCTTTTGCTGCATCCAGCCGGTCTTTTAATGCGGCAAGCTGAACATCAGCACCATCCATCCGGTCCTGGGGGATTGATTTTTTGTCCAGCAGGTTGCGGTATCTTGCAACGGTTTTTTCCTGGTTGGCAATCAGGGTTTTAAGCCGTTGGACTTCCGCTTTTCTGGTATTTTCTGCATTCAGATAAGCCTGGTTGTCGATCTGTGCAAGCACATCACCGGCCTCGATATACCGGCCGGTTTCTGCAGAGATATCGACGATTAATCCGGTTTCTTCCGCTGAAACCAGCGGCGCAAATCTGGCTTCAACGCGCCCAACGGATTCTTCGGTAATTAATATGCTCTGGGATTTAACTGTAAAGGTCGTAATGGGAATTGAACGGGTTGTTGTTTGATTTTCTCCATATACGGACATGGCCGTGAAGAAAATCAGGCTGAATAGCATCGTTGAGATTAAAATCTTTTTTTTATTTAGCATGTATTGCCCCTTAATAATGATCATTGAATTAATCAACCGAACGTTTGTTAGGTAAATGACAAAAAAAATAATCCTTGTCAAATTTTTTAAAATAAAAATTTTAATCAGTGGATCATCATTCTCGTGGTTTCTATGTACGTGTTACAAAGTAAAATGAATCTACTTGAAAAGCAATTCAACGTCTGATATCAATATTGGATACTTTACAATAGACTGCAAAGATGAATTATCTACTGGGTACGGGATTCTTAGACTCTCGTATTAAGTTATAACTATACGGAATAGGGCAGGATCATGATAAGGATCGGAATTGTCGGCGCAACAGGGTATGCCGGTGCGGAACTTGTACGAATACTATCGGGGCATCCGGATGCCAGTCTGACGGTATTGACCTCACGCCAGTATGCCGGACAACCGTTTGAAAAGATTTATCCGGCATTTAAAGGGCTGGTCGGATTAAACTGTGAAGCTTATGATACGGATCAGATCTGCAGTCAGACTGATGTTGTCTTTTTGGCCCTCCCGCATAAACTGCCCATGGCGTTTGCTCCGGACCTGCTGAAAAACGGCAAAAAGGTGATTGACCTTTCTGCGGATTTCCGGTTTTCAGATCCGGTAAAGTATGAAGCCGTGTATCAGCCCCACACATCCAAAGATCTGTTTTCTCAATCCGTTTATGGTCTTTCAGAGGTGTTTTTTGATCAGATCAAAAATGCGGACCTGATCGGCAATCCGGGATGTTACCCCACCAGTGTGATTCTGCCGCTGTATCCGCTTTTAAAAGACGGTTTAATCGATGTGAGCACTATTATTGCGGATTCAAAATCAGGAGCCAGCGGAGCCGGGCGGTCACTTTCACTGACCACCCATATTTGTGAAATCTCTGAATCCTTTAAGGCCTACAAAGTTACTGGCCACCGGCACAAGCCGGAAATGGATGAGGTTCTGACAGGTGCTGCCGGACAATCGGTTGACATTACATTTATTCCGCACCTGCTGCCCATGTCAAGGGGAATGGAATCAACTATTTATGCGAGTCTGAAAAAGCGTGTGACACCGGAGTATATTTATAATTGTTTGGCCGAATTCTATTCTGATTGTCCATTTATCCGGCTCTATGATCACGGAATTGCAACAGATACTGCAAATGTCCGGGGAACCAATTTCTGTGATATCGGTTTTTTTCTGGAAAAAGATAAGAATCGGATTGTCATGATGTCTGTGATTGATAACCTGGTTAAAGGCGCTGCCGGCCAGGCGGTACAGAATATGAATATCATGCTGGGACTGGATGAAACTGCCGGGCTGAACATTATGCCGTATCCTATTTAGTGGCCGACCGAAAACCGCTAATTTTCCCAATTTCTGCGTTGGGCGCAAATTTTAATCCTCAAAATACTAAATGTATTCCTCCGGTTAAACCGGAGCTAAAATTTGGCTGCCCGCCTTGAACTTGAAAAAATTTTCGGGTTTTCGTTCAAGCACTATTTAATATAACTTTTTATTTTTAAAATAATTTTTCATTTAATAACCGGGTAATGCTATGAAAACAAAACAGATTTCCGTTTTTATTGAAAACCGATCCGGCCGACTGGCTAAAATTACCACTTCCCTTGGAAATGTTGGTGTTAATATCCGGGCCATGTCATTGGCCGATACGTCTGATTTTGGAATTTTACGCCTGATTGTCAATGATACAAACAAAGCCAAAGAAACGCTGCAGGATCACGGATTTACTGTCAGGGTTTCGGAAGTCACCGCCGTGGCGATTCCTGATATGCCCGGTGCACTTGGCAACCTTCTGTCGATTATGGAGCATGCCGGATTGAATGTTGAATACATGTATGCATTTGTTGAAAAAAATATGGACCAGGCAATTATCATTTTCCATTTTGATGATATTGATAAGGCCATAGAAACCCTTCTGGAAAATGATATTAACGTGATAGAAGAAAAGAAATTACTGACAATGTAAATGGCGTTGTTAAAAATCCAATCTGCTGCGTTGTTGCAGTTTGTCAGGCACTCAATACTCAATATACGACTTGTATGATTTCGAGCCTGAAAAACCACTACGCCTTGCATATTGAATTTTTAACTTAGCCATTCTGATCCTTTTTGAGAGAGTATATTTAGGTTAGGAGTTAAATTTTTCTGGAACCATAAAAATGGAGGTGCTGATTTTGAAACGAATTCTATTGTTAGTCTGTTTATGCGCGATCATGTTGTTTACTGCTTCAACAATTTATGCAAACCCGAAAGATTACCATGTCGGGTGTGCCCTTGCGGTGACCGGTAAAGCATCATGGCTCGGAGAACCCGAGCGGAATACCGTTGAAATGATTGCAAAAGAAATTAATGCTGCCGGTGGTATCAATGGGCATAAGCTGGTTCTGCACATTGAAGACACTCAGGGAGATAATACCCGTGCGGTCAATGCGGTTAAAAAACTGATCAAGAAAAATAAAGTGTGCGCTATTATCGGCCCCTCAAGAAGCGGCACTTCCATGGCTTCTATTCCGGTCGCCACCCAGTCAAAGATACCAATGCTTTCCTGTGCATCTGCGGCTGTGATTACTGCTCCGGCGGAAGAACGAAAGTGGATATTTAAAGTCGGCCCGGATGACAGTGATGCGGCCCGTAATATTTTTGAACATATGAATGCCAACAACATCAAGCAGATTGCTATCATGACCGGAACTACCGGTTTTGGTGCTGCGGGGCGCAAACAGCTGAAAAAACTGGCAGGTGGTTACGGTATTGAAATTATAGCTGACGAAACATACAGCCCGGCAGATACGGACATGACCGCCCAGCTAATAAGTATTCGGAAATCCGGCGCTCAGGCAGTTATCAACTGGTCGATTGTTCCGGCACAGTCCATTGTTTCCAAAAACATGCAGCAATTAAAGATGACCACACCGCTGTATCAGAGTCACGGATTTGCCAATATTAAATATGCCGAAGCTGCCGGAGACTCTGCTGAAGGGTGTATTTTCCCGGCTGGAAGAATTATGGCAGTGGATACACTGGCTGGTGATCAACCGCAGAAACCGATTTTGTCCGCATATAAGAAAGCATATGAATCAGCATATAATGAGCATGTCAGTACATTCGGCGGACACGCCTATGATGCGTTATGGCTGGTTGTCAATGCACTGAAAAAGGTTGGCGATGATCCGGCACTGATTCGGGATGAGCTTGAAAAAACGACTTTTATCGGTGTTGGGGGCGTTTTTGAATACTCTCCTGAAAATCATTGCGGTCTCGACAAAGAGGACTTTGCCATTTTAACGGTTAAGGATGGCAAGTTCGTTGTTTTACAAGATTAATGGATAAAATTGATGCTTTCGTAAATATTATCCTGATGGCTAAGATAAAAATTCCATATACAAGGCGTAGTGATTTTTCAGACAAGAAATCATACATGTAGTATTTTGAGTGACTGAAAAATTGCTACAACGCAGTAGATGGGATTTTTTACGACGCCATCAAAATTAAAATTCAGTCCGATCCGGGCTTTTTTATATAAATTGGAGGCAGGTAAAGAGAACTATTTTATTAATAGACGCACAGGAGGATTTTTACCGTGAAGAAAAGAATTTTAATTCTGTCGATGGCAGTCGCACTGTTATTTGTTTTTTCTACTCCGAGTCTTTATGCGGAAGAAAATGCCGTATTGAAAGATTATGATGTGGGATGTGTATTTGCCAAAACCGGGAAGGCTTCCTGGCTAGGTGAACCCGAATGGAATACGGCTGAAATGATCGCAAAAGAGATCAACGCAGCTGGCGGCATTAACGGACACAAGCTTGTTTTACATTTGGAGGATACAGGCGGTGAAAATACGCGTGCGGTTAATGCGGTAAAGAAACTTATAAATAATAATAAAGTCTGCACTATTATCGGTCCATCGCGAAGTGGTACGAGCATGGCAGTCATTCCGGTTGTTTCTGAAGCAAAAGTTCCATTGGTTTCCTGTGCGGGTGCTGCAGTAATCGTAACACCGGTCCAAGAGCGAAAATGGGTATTTAAAGTCCCGCAAAGAGACAGTGATTGTGTAAAAAGAATTTATGATCACTTGGTAACCAAGGGAATCACAAAGGTTGGTATCATTACCGGAACAACAGGTTTTGGCGCTGCCGGCCGTGCTCAGTTAAAGGATATTGCCGTTGCATATAAACTTGAAATTGTCGCTGATGAAACCTACAGTCCGTCCGATACGGATATGACCGCACAGCTGCTGAAAATAAAAAATGCCGGTGCCCAGGCACTGGTCAACTGGTCGATTGTTCCGGCGCAGTCAATTGTTCCCCAGAATATGAAGCAGCTTAAGCTGGCAATCCCCCTGTATCAGAGCCATGGATTTGGAAATGTTAAATATGCAGCTGCAGCCGGTGAAGCTGGAAACGGTATCATGTTTCCCGGAGGACGCCTCCTTGCCGCAGATACAGTGCCGGATTCAAATCCCCAGAAAAAGGTTCTGGTAGATTACAAAGAAGCATATGAAAAAACATATAATGATACAGTCAGCACATTCGGCGGCCATGCTTATGATGCATTGTGGATTGTTGTCAATGCTTTGAAAAAAGTCGGCGATGACCCTGCAAAGCTTCGTGATGAAATTGAAAATGCGGAATTTGTCGGGACTGCCGGTATTTTTAAAATGTCACCGAAAGATCACTGCGGATTGGGAAAAGATGCGTTTGAGATGCTGACGGTACAAGATGGTAAATTTGTTGTTCTGAAAGATTAGCCTTTGGCTGAATTTTATTTTTAATAATATCATTTAATAATTATCCGCTGTTTATGAAGTTTAAAATCATAAACAGCGGATAAGTTTTATCTGAAAAACAAGAATAAATAATTTTTAACGATGAACAGATAAACAGGCGGGTTTCATGAGTTATGCAGACGGCACATTCGTTGATGTGCTTCAGTTTTTAATCATGGGAATCCAGCGCGGCAGCATTTACGCCATGGTCGCAATGGGGTTTAACATGATTTATAATTCGACCGGGATTATCAATTTTGCCCAGGGGGAATTTGTGGTTTTGGGTGGATTGATGATGGTGTCATTGACAATGGCATTTAACCTGTCAATTATTTTTGCCTTTATCCTGACGGTCCTGTTTGTCATCGTTGCCGGCGTGTTGATGGAGCGTCTGACCATTAATCCTGTCAAAGAACCGACTGTTTTACGATTGATCATCATTACCATTGCTGTTTCAATTATTATTAAAGGTGCGGCAATGTGTTTCTGGGGAAAAGGTTCCCATTACATGCGGCATTTTTCGAGCTCAGAGTCCCTTGATTTCTATGGGGCCACGATTCTGCCGCAGACATTGTGGATTTTTGCGATTCTTCTTTTTCTTGTTGTTGCATATGTTATCTTTTTTAATTACACCATGACAGGAAAATGTATGCGTGCGTGTGCTATTAATCGGGATGCTGCCCGCCTGGCAGGGATTAATGACCGGAAGATGGTTATGCTGTCATTTGCTTTATCAGCCGGGATCGGTGCCATAGCCGGTATTATTGTTACACCGATTATTCAGATGGACTATGCCCGGGGGGCGATGTTGGGTTTAAAAGGATTTGGCGCAGCTGTCCTGGGAGGGCTCGGTAACAGTATGGGAGCCGTTGTTGCCGGTGTTCTGTTAGGCGTTTTAGAAGCGTTTGGTGCGGGATATATATCATCTCACTATATGGATGCTATCGCACTGGTAATTCTGCTTTTTGTTTTGTTTATAAGACCCAGCGGTATTTTTGGAAGTTCAGAAGCCATGAGGTTAAAAGAGTTTTAATATGGGTGGAAAAAACAGTGCCGGATTCTTAGCTTTAATTATTGGGATCGTATTGATCCCATTTTTCGTTACCAATGATTATTATCTTGGCGTACTGATATTTACTGCGTTCAACTGTCTGGCATGTATCGGTCTGTGTCTGCTGATGGGATATGCCGGGCAGATCTCCATCGGCCATGGTGCATTTATTGCTATCGGTGCATATACGTCAGGGATTTTAACTTCGAAATTTGCATGGTCTCCCTGGCTTGCGATGCTCTGCGGAATTTTGCTTGTTATGGTCATAGCTTTCTGCCTTGGAATACCTGCCTTACGATTAAAAGGTCATTATCTTGCCATGGCCACATTGGGGTTTGCATCCATTGTTCATATCATCGCCGTGGCAGCCGTTGATCTTACCGGAGGGCCTTCAGGGCTTGTTAATATCCCGAGGCTGGATCTTTTCGGGTATGTTTTAAGTTCAGACAGACAGTATTTTTATTTTTCATGGAGCGTTGTTGCCCTCGGTGTTTATATCGCGTTTAACCTGATTAATTCAAGAGTCGGGCGCGGCCTGCAGGCCCTTCATGGCAGTGAAGATGCGGCATCTTCTCTGGGTATTAACATTACGTCGTATAAAGTGCAGATTTTTATGCTCAGTGCGGTGTTTGCTTCGATAAGCGGGAGCTTGTATGCCTATTATATGAATTATATTGATCCCGGTCCGTTTGATGTTTCACATTCCGTGCTGCTTATCACCATGGTAGCGGTTGGCGGATTGCATAATATATGGGGGGCAATGATTGGTGCCATTGTGCTTTCACTGTTGCCGGAATTTTTATCTTTTTTGTCCGATTATCTGCAGGTGTTTGGCATTGAATATCAACCGGACTACGATACGCTGGTGTATGGCGGTATTCTTTTGATTATTATGCTTTTTTTACCGGAAGGGATATTTATCGGCCTTGTTAAAGCCATTGGTTTTATAAAAGCATCTATTAAAAAAGTTTTAGGTAAAAAGTTTTCTGAAAGTGGTGCGGATCGTGTCGAATAGTATCCTTGAACTTGAAATGTTGCGGAAAAATTTTGGCGGTGTTGTTGCTGTTTCCGATTTAACATTAAATATTGAAAAAGGTTCCATCACATCTCTGATCGGTCCCAACGGTGCCGGGAAAACAACAATTTTTAATCTGGTTACCGGGTTTCTTCCTTCCACATCAGGGCATATTCGGTTTGCAGGTCGTGTCATTAATCAGATGAAACCTTACACCATTGCAGCAATCGGTATTGGTCGGACATTCCAGAATGTTCAGATTTTTCCGAAAATGAGTGTGATAGAAAATATCATGGTCGGACGCCATCTTCGTTCCCGTGCCGGGATTTTGTATTCGTGTGTAGTGCCGCCTTTTTTACGAAAAGAGGAAAAACGGATTCAGGATGCGGCAGAGGAGCAGCTTCATTTTCTAAATCTTGCACAACACGCTCATAAACTCGCCGGTAGTCTCCCTCTTGGGAATCAGCGCATGCTCGAAATTGCCAGAGCATTGGCGCTTGAACCCAAACTGCTGCTGCTTGATGAACCGGCTTCCGGTTTAAATGCTCGGGAAACCATTGCTATGGGCGAGCTGATTGAAAAGATCAAACAGATGAATATTACGGTTCTGTTGGTTGAGCATGATATGGAACTGGT
>JAQIBZ010000438.1 GCA_027858815.1 Desulfobacteraceae bacterium | reverse complement strand
AAAATAAAAATAACACTAAATTTCCAGCATGCTTGTTAATATAATATTATATGATTTTTTGATATGACGAATTATTATATTTGATATAGACAAAAAAAACAAATCATGTTATTTGGTTTTTTTTATTACATGCGCCTGTAGCTCAGCTGGATAGAGCAACGGACTTCTAATCCGTAGGTCGCAGGTTCGAGTCCTGCCAGGCGTACCATTATATCAATAGGTTACAACGGTTTTAAAAACATGCAAAATCGGGGCGGAACTATAGCGGAACTTTTCATCAATCTTGCTCCATCTGAATAACACAAAAAAACCGGGTCACTTTTCAGTCAACCCGGTTCATATATTCTGATTTTCAATATCAGAAGTTTCCACATTTACAATGTCAAAAAAGCAATAACTTAATCCAGACAACTTGTATGGTTAAGGGTTTCCGACTGATACCCTTAAATCATTCCCAACATCATTCTCTGGCTGTACTCCGCATTTTACGCACAATGCCGCATTCTACGCAAAATGGCGCAACTATATTTGTTTTAATCTCAGGTGGTTGAGTGGTGTTTTTGGATTGTTGGACACCCTGTCCAATTTCTTCCCATTGCCATCTTTTCATCCATTTTCTAATCAGGTAATAGTATTATATGCCTCAATCCGTTTGCGTGTCCATATGGCTCCCTGACGGCTTCATTATGCGTTAGAAAGTGGCACAAATGTGCCAAAAGAATCAGAAACACCTACCAACGTTGATTCTACATAAAAAAATGGCCGGTTATCTTCGCGACAACCGGCCAGGGGCATTAAACAGAATGCCATCTCTCTCAGGGGGCTTCGAGATTAAGCGTCCTGTTGTGCTGCATCCAGTGCAAAGTCTCCAATGGCGGCCTTGCCGGATGTAACCCTTTGAAAACTCTCTAAGCCGTGTTTGCCGATAAACTCAGCACGCTCCGCTTGTGTCAACCCCACTGCCTTGTTGGCCGCAGCGGTGTCGCGCTCAAGATCCTTCTGAGATTTCAATCCCAGTTCAGCGTTTTTGTCCTCAAGGTATCTATCAACCGCAGATGATGTCGTTTGAATTGAATCAAGCAGCCCGTCAAGGATGTCCAGATTGGTCTGGTCATTCCGATCAATGGCGAAGTCATCCCATGCCTTTTGTCCCAATGCCAAAATTTTTGGATTAACTATTTCAGCGAGTGAATCCTTCGCTGCATCAATGACAGACCTGTCGCCACGCTCACATGTCTTAGAAATGACGTCCCGTTGACTTTTTCCATCCATTTGACGCAACTCCTGACGTATTTCTGACCCACGGAGATAGTGAAGCAACTCCGCAATTTCAGATGTTGGGCGCGCCGGTTCCTTCGCCTTTTGGATCTTTTCGGCAATGGTCTGTCGGCTCCGGGCCAGCGTACGGGTCTCATTATTGAGGACGGTTTCAAGTTTAATGCGGAATGGCGCCAATGCCTTCGACTGTTCCTGTGCCTGAAACTCTGGTTTCAACTGCTCAGTCTTTTTTAATGTCTCCGCAGCCACATGATCATAATTATCAAAAAGAATGTCCAGCTGATTGTATAGATCATTGAGTTTTTCAGCTTTCCAGCCAACTGGAGATACTAACGAATGTCTTTTTTTTGCGAGTGGATGTTTCATTTTAATTAATTCCTTTTTTAAATTATTTTTATTGTTCATTTGTGCTGCCGGACATTATCGCCCGGTTAAGCAGATCAACATCGGATTCATTTTCCAGACGTGAAATTGTTTCACCAAAACAAGTCATAGAATCATCTTGCAACATCGCTATTTCCCAATTTTCCGGTGTAGAAAACTTTTCCGGGAAGTAAACCCGTACCCTCGCGCCTGGTATGTCGTCTAAACTATCGTAAACATCGCCGTTCACAAAATATCCGCCGCCGATTAATACCACGATGACTTGAAATAAACTACCTGAGTGCTGAATTGCCTCAAGCCTTTCTAATCGCTGTTTTATGTTCATTTTTTTATATCCCTTTCCAATGCTTCTAACCTCGTTTCAAGGTCGCCGGTCTCAATAATTGTTTTTAAAACCGAACACCCGTATGCCAACGTCCTGCACTTCGATTCCGCGATTTCATCACCATCCAATTGATTAATAATTTTGCTTAAAAATCGCCTAACATCCGCCATTTTTTTTAATCGTTGCTTTCGCACCCCGTACACCCCCTTTCAAGTTCCTTAAATTATTCAATATATATTCAAAAGTGCCTGCTTTTTTCTCATATTAAGTTATTCTTTTGATACATTTTTCGGGCAATCCAACTTTGCGATATCGCACAAAACCGGCTTACCTGATTTGCCGATAAAATATGCTCGATGGAAGCAGAGCTGTTTGCCTGTATATCCGGCATAATCCCAGGTTCCGCAGGCCGGGCATGATTCACAATCCCCTGAAGTATCGTTTTTTTGAATCTCATTCCCCATTGACAGAATTGACAAATTGACAGAATTATTTTCCGGTCGTGTTTCCATGGGGATATTGTCAATATTGTCAATATTGTCATTAAGGTTTAAGAATTGATTTTCGACAACTCCCATATTTTCACGCCAACCCATTATGACCACCCCTTCAGGATAACCGGGTTCACTTTGTATATATCTGAAGGCCTTCCCACCCCTGTGGATTCCTTTTTTCCTGCCCTGACGAATGATCTTTCGGCCAGAATTTTTAAAGGTTCGTTAAGATCTGTGGCTCTCGGAAAAGTCCCCTGTAAAGATCTGAAGCACTCTCTTTTTGAAAAAGATGCGGCTCTATTCTTTTCGATCCACCTCCACACCTTACGGGAACCATCAAGGGCTTTATCGGCTCCCATTAAGTCAAAGGTCGCTATGGCATGAGAAGAGAATACAGATGCAATCTCAAGCGCTCTCTGTATCGTTTCAAGACTAATTGGAGTGGTCCATGGTTGTGATGGGTTATCCACACAATGCAATAATCCTGCGATTCTCACCGCAGCACCGGGCAACTTTCCTGCCCAATCACGTAAATGTTCAAACCTGCCCCCATCTCGGAGATCCGATTCAACCACAATGGAAAAATCAAACCATTCTTGAAATGCTTCCGGGGATAATCGTAAAATGTAAGGAATAACTTTTCCCTGGTCATCAGTTTGCGGTTCAATATTCAATAGTGAGTAAATTAGTTTTTGATATTCATTTTCAACCGCTGCCGTCACTGGGCTTGTTTTTAATGTCCGATATCCCAGATTTGAAGTGGGTAAAAAATACAGGTTCCTTGCAAGCAACCCACGCCCCCGGAAACCTGGTTTATCAGATAACCCCCTCAGAACATCAGGCTGTGGGGATAATCCAAGGGATAGACAAGGATTGTCTATATACACTGATTCCCGACTGCCACGGTCAACCCGGACCGGATCACCTGAATGACTTTGAAGAAATAAGTCAAGATTCGGCACACCGTTTGAATAACGCCCCCCGATGATATCGAAGATCCCGCCCTCTGTTGACAATATTGACATTTTCCCCTGATTCCGGCTCATGAGCGTTCCTAAATGTTCCGGGGTAACATCTTGCGCCCACACCTGGGGAGTGAATATCTGGGCAATAATGTTTTTTTCGATTTCAAGTATTTCCGCTTCAACCTCTCGGAGGTCTTCTTTTTTTGCTTTGCCATAATTAATCCGCAACGCCTTTAATCTTGCTTCCTGGTTTTTCCGGATGCTTTCATTTTCCCGGATTATAGGTTCAAGTTCTTTTCGTTTAAGCTGTTCCCATTCGGTCAATGGAATTGTCATTTTAATAAGAACTGTGGATTTTCGGTTCGCCGAATCAAGAGCGACAACCACCCACACCACAAGCGGCTCAGAATATCCCGGTTTCACCTGGACAACCATTTTGCCCTGCACCGCCGTAGCCACAACCGAAAGGGAAAGACCGGCTGCAAGTTCTAATGGCGTTTCTGTGGCTGCTGATACTGCCGTGGTGAATCTGTTAAGGATTCCGGGCAGAACACCCGGCTTTAAGGATATCGGCTTTAAATCGTCAAAAGGGACTGGTTCACCCCATGGTTCAGGTGTCCAACTTCCAATAGGATCAGACTTAATTTTTTCTTTTGCCCTGGATATTTCATCAGATAGCCACTTATTTTTTGAAGATCCCTTTTGCCGATATTTCTCACCAATCGGATAAAAATCATAAATATAAAATATGATGTTTTCATGAATCTGAGCTTTAATCAGATCCTTTAATACATTGAATGAATCTTCTGAACGATCACCAGTAACCGCAGTTTTCTGGATCATCTCTTTTGTGGAATCAGGTATCGGCATGGACCGGACAATTTTTTCAGTGACTTTGTTCGGTGGGATAGACTTCAGGCAATCAGTGCTTAACGGCCCCCCCTGGATATAATCGGCAATCCATTGAGGTAATGGAGCAACCGGCCTATCCTTTATTATGCGATATCGCTTGCCGGTTTCAGGATGGATAGATCCGGGAGCGACACACTGACCGCCAATGGCTTTAATATCAAAAATGGTATGCTTTTTAAAAATTGGATGCTTCAGGGACTTGTTGCCGTATTCTCTGCCGTCGCTCGGATATTCATAATATAAATGTTCCCCGGCCCCGGATTCAACCGTCAACGTTTCTGGAATATCATATCCATTTGCTTCGCATAAAATTTTGAAGGCTGAAACATCATCTTCATCAATGAAGATAACACCACTTGCAGGCCCGCCACAAATACCGGCATTGCGGCCTTTAAAATCGGTTTCGTTGAATGGCCTTTTCTCTAAGCTCCATTTTTGCCAGTCCTTTTCGATAGGTACTTTGCCGTTCAATGGAATCAGTGTAAATCGTTCATTCAACTTTTTAAACAGATCAGCATCAGGTATTTTCTCTTGACTTTTCACCAGTTTTTCGGCAAAATGTGAACAATCGCTCGTTTTTTTAAGACGCGGTTCACTTCCGACGGTGGCCGCGTTTTTTGTTTGTGTCATATCGCCCCCTTATGCAGCTTGCCCGGCATTTTGATCAATCAAACCATGTACGCCTTTGATATCCACGAAGACTGATCCGCCCACTTTTGAAAACAAGTTCATGTGTTCACGCCGGTGATGGAGTTTATACAAAGTGCTCGTTGAAAAAGGTTGCAACCCCTTCGCTTGACTTATTTTTACCCACTGCCGTTCTTTGATTTCTTTCATGATTCACCTCATTTTTTAAGTTAATAAAACTGGTGAAAAAATACTAATTTATGAAAAACAATGCAAGGAAAAAACAATACAAACGGCAACTTGCGTTTTTTATCAAAGTATCGTTTGTACGGTAAAGGACAAAAAAAAGCCGCATCCAAACAGACACGGCCAATAAAATTTATATTGAATTGTTATTTACTTCAGATATATATCCGGTTTTTCACTTCGGCCCTTACGTTGATGCGCCGCTGCCCGGCCATCCTCTTTATATATGGCGTTATGAAAATCCAAGCGGCATTTGTCGGAACAAAAGTTTTGTTTTGGCCTGTTGTAAATAAACCACTTGCCGCAATCAGGTTTCCGGCATATGCGTAGCTTCTTGAATCGGTCACCCTGGCCGGTCATAAATATTTTTAAATATTCAGCCTCTAAAAATTCCTCAAACATCATGCCATCGTGATAGTAGTTTCCAACTTCCACTAAAAACGGCTTTTTGCCTTCGCTGATTTCAAACCGCGCCCGTTTGGCAATCTCATTCATAAGACTGATATCCGGCCCGCGCTCTTTAGTGTCCATTAATCTCTCAATCCACACATCGCGTATGATAGTTTGAAGGTATTCAAAAAAATCATTGAAACGGTCATCGCCGGGAATGATTATACCATTAATAGAATGATCATCAGATTCTAATCGGAAAATATTTTCAGGAAATGCCCGCGTTATAAATTGTAATTCGTAACCTTGATTATAACCAGCCATTGAAATAACAAAGCCATACTTTTTAAAAAAAGCTGTCAGTGTGTCAATGTTCCATTTTTTGGTATTTACAAAATCCAAAAGTAATTTCATTTTTTAACCCTCACTTTGTCCAGTTCAACCACTTCCGCTTCGGGTTCGGGTTCGGTGATCATTTTAAAGGATTTTTTCGCTGCCGCTTTCAGTATATCATCCTTTACATGTGCGTACTTCATTGTTGTTTGAATGTCTTTATGTGTAAGCAACTCTTTAATAATGTTTATTGAAACGTCCGCAGATACCAATTGACTTGCAAAATTATGACGAAGGTCATGCAGCCGCAAACCTTCAAGCCCTGCCGCCTTGCTGATATGTGCCCAGGGTCGCTTTATGTCGTATCTGTGGCCCTCTGACTTTCCAGGGAATACAAATCCACATGAATACTCATAACGTCGCTTAAAAACGTCCATAGCTCCATCTGAAACAGGAATGGAAATTGATTTCCCGCCCTTTGGGTTCAGTAATCTTATCTTGTCTTTTTCAAAATCAATCTGTGCAAAATGCAGCTTTAAAAGTTCCGATCTTCGCAGCCCGGTCAATAGTGCCAAGCGGATAAAGTCCGCGCCGTCCACATCCGGCCAAGCGTCAAGGGTTTCAACCAACCTTGCTGTTTGCTTTGTTGTCAAAAGAGAGATTATCTCATTGTCGACTTTCGGCATCTCGACTTTGTCCATTGGCTTTTTACCTTTGTATAAATCCCACTTAACAGCCATATTATAAAGCCGCCGGATAATAATTAAAATGTGTTTAATGGTCTGTGGTGCGTATGGCTTCCCGTTCCGATTAACAGCTTTTTTTAGGTCGGATTTAAACTTTTCAATATGTATCGGTAGGATCTGACTTAATTTTTTATGGCCGAAAACTGGTTGAATATGCCGCTTATAGATGCTTTCATCATTTGCCCACGTCTTTTTTTTACTCTTTGCAAATGGCATGTATTTTTCGAAAACAGCGTCCAGCGTTAATTCCTTACTTGCTTCATAAATATCAAACTTTCCGCGTGCCAGGTCGCCTTTAATGGCGGATTCAATTTCACGTGCCAGCTCAAGAGAATGTGTCAATCTGGTTACCCTGTGGCCCTTATAAATAACTCTGACACGGTATTTTTTGCCATGAACTGGGAAGGGTTTCCCACATTTTTTGCATTTTTTCGCTGTTACTGGATTATCTGTGGAACATGGTTTCGGACAGTATAAAAGTATCATTTTTTAACATTCCCTTTATTCATCATTGTTTATAAAATCGGCGGAACTTTTTTACCAAAACAGCCATTTTAATAAATACCCATTTTTCAATGGTTCGCATTATGAAAAGGGTGGAACTATGGCGGAACTTTTTTTCAATAATGCTATGCAAAAAAATGAAAAACGATACTAAGATAAGTATCGCAACATATATGAAATGTCAAGAGAAAATAAAGGAATGATAAGAATGGAAAAATTAAGAAAATATCAAAATTCTGACTTCTAATCCGTAGGTCGCAGGTTCGAGTCCTGCCAGGCGTACCATTATATATATAAGGGAACTTCCAAAAATTGACGGCTGCGTAAAAAGTCCAAATTCTGTGTTACGCTGCATCCTTCGTTTCTTCAAAGTACGCTAAGTACGAATCATCACTCAGGATTTGCGCGCCTTGCCAATTTTATGCGATGGGTGAACTTTTATACTTTGCCGTCGGAATTCGACTTTTTACGAGACTATCAAAATTAATATACCGGAATTGCGGTATATTAATTTTTTCCAGTCCCCCTAAGATTTTTCCGAAGACCCTTTCCGGCAGGTTTTATTTTTGACTCTGGTTTTTATTTTGATCCAATCCTTGTCATTATTAATGCTGATATTGCACATAATAAATCTTTGATATTTAATCAATATAAGGCCTTGATCATCGTTTCGGCCAAAGCAGGTTTGTCATTCCCGAATGTTTCTATCGGGAATCCAGTTATGTGCTATTCCGAGCATAGATTCCGGCTAAGCTTGTCCTCGAATGTTTCT
>JAQIBZ010000427.1 GCA_027858815.1 Desulfobacteraceae bacterium | reverse complement strand
AGAAACATTCGAGGACAAGCTTAGCCGGAATCTATGTTCGGAATAGCACATAACTGGATTCCCGATAGAAACATTCGGGAATGACAAACCTGCTTTGGCCGAAACGATGATCAAGGCCGATTTAATTGATCTAACAGGATGTGTCAATTTTCTTAATCCAACAGTTTACCTTATCAATATTAACTTCCTGTATAAATTTATAAACTGCTGTGCATGCGTTTTGAAAAGCAAGATCTAAATTCCATGAATCCATATCCCGTTTACCTACAAAATTACTGGCTGAACGTATTTCAATAAAAAGAAGATCATAAATGGCTGCAATGTGAGCGGCAGCAGCCCCTTCCATTTGTTCCATGCACGGATTAAATTTTTTAAACAGCGCATTTGCCCGGGCATCAGACGTGGTAATGGTGGAAACTGTTAAAAATGGCCCTTTTTTTACCTGAAAATGTAAGGGCATGGTGACTGACTGCAAAATATTACATGCTTGATTTATTAGATCTTCATGAATTTGATAGCGGTTTTTAAATCCACTGATTTTATTATTTATCGCTTCGGGTCTATTTAACAGGTCAAACGGCAATTCATCGGGTATGTATTTATCGGTAGATGATTCAAGGCCCGAATGAATATCAATTTCTTGTGTAGCAATGGCAATGTCACCGATTGTCAGCCCGGATTGTTGAAATGCACCGGCACAGCCCGTATCAACTATCAGCTGAGGCCTTTCGGATTCGATCATAGCAGTAAGCGCCTGTGCCGTATTGATCATGCCTGGCCCGGAAACAAGCAGTTTAACATTAACATTGCCTATGGTTCCGGAAATGATATTCCGGTTGCCAATGATTGAACGATGAGGATGAGAAATTTTTTGAATCAAGGCATTTAGTTCATCATCAACTGCTGCAATGATTAAAATGTATGGTTTTTTTAATGTTGATGATTGCTTGTTTTCAGAATTATCAGACCTAACGATACCCGTACAAATCATTTCGGTAATTTCAGATATCCAGATTTGGGTTGTATCATCTGACGCATGATAAATACCAAGACCTGAATCCAGATGTTTGATGGTATGAGCACTAAGAAAACGATCCATGATTGCATCTAAAACAAAGGCTGCCTTTTCAACGTCAATGTTATTATTAAGTTCTTTTTTTAAACGTGCATTTTCAAGTAATGATTTTAAATAACGTGTACTATGCTGGCGCAGGGAATCAATAATCTCATCCCTGAAAGGGGCATTTGATTCAAACAGGACTTTCATATACAGCCGGTAAAGCATTGGGTGCTTTTGAATAAAGGTTATACCTGCAGAAAGGGTTTTATTCAAGCGGATGGGAAGCTCTTCATCCAGAGACTGATCCCGCACACTTCGCAAGTATCTTTTCACCATGTCTACAGATTGATTAAAAACAAATAAAAAAAGTCCTTTCTTGTCTCCAAAATACTGGAATATTGATCCTTTGGCAATTTTCATCCGGCCAACCATCGAATTAATACTGGCACCTTCAAATCCTTTGTTGCCGAACTCTTCAACAGCAATCTGGATAATCCGTTCCTGCTTTTCTTCAGATAAATTTTGAAATGTTTTTCTGGGTTTCATTTATTTGCCACGTACTTATTGATATTCATCTGAAATAATGAATAATTTATTTTATAATATAAGGATGATTTTTCATTTCGAGAAGTTTTTTAATGGTTTGATTTAATATATTATTTCTTAGTATCATGATTTTTTTATCAATTCCACCTAAAATATACTTGAACAATACTGGATATATTGATATTTTAAATAATTACACAATACATATTAATTAAGATGATATTAATCGCAATATTTTTATTCCACTCTTTCACGAAAGGGATTTATTTTGACTAAAAAAGCGTTAATAACTGGTGTTACAGGCCAGGACGGGGCATATCTGGCTGAACTGCTGTTACAAAAAGGGTATTCAGAAGTACACGGTATTAAACGTCGATCCTCTCTTTTCAACACTCAGCGGGTTGACCATCTTTATCAGGACCCTCACGAAAAAGATCTTCATTTTGTCCTTCATTACGGCGATTTAACAGATGCGACCAATCTGGTTCGGATCGTTCAGGAGGTACAGCCGGATGAAATTTACAACCTGGCGGCCCAAAGTCATGTTCAGGTTTCTTTTGAATCTCCGGAATATACTGCAAATGCCGATGCTTTAGGTACTTTAAGGCTGTTGGAAGCCATACGTATTCTTGGAATGAATGATAAAGTCCGTTTCTATCAGGCATCCACATCAGAGTTATACGGTAAAGTCCAGGAAGTGCCGCAAACAGAAAAAACGCCGTTTTATCCGCGATCTCCGTATGCCTGTGCAAAGCTTTATTCTTACTGGTGCACGGTCAATTATCGTGAAGCCTACGGCATCTATGCGTGCAATGGCATTTTATTTAATCATGAATCTCCGCTTCGTGGTGAAACTTTTGTTACCCGTAAAATAACCCGTGCGGTAGCGCGAATCGCCTTAGGCCTTGAGACGCAACTGTATCTTGGAAATATTAATGCTCTGCGGGATTGGGGGCATGCAAAGGATTTTGTCAAGGCCCAATGGCTGATTCTTCAACAGGAAGAACCGGATGATTACGTTATTGCCACCGGGGTTCAGCATTCGGTTCGTGACTTTTGCGATCATGCTTTTGCCCGTATCGGTGTCAAGCTTAAGTGGCAGGGGGAGGGGATAGATGAAAAAGGGCTGATTGAAGACGTGTCTGTTCCGGATTCATTAAAAGATCTGCCGGTAAAGAATTCTTTGGACAAACTGAAAAAAGGCCAGGTCGTGGTTTCGGTTGACCCCCGGTATTTCAGGCCCACAGAAGTGGAGTCTCTTCTCGGAGATCCTGCTAAAGCCAAGAAAAATCTCGGCTGGGAGCCTGAAATAGCTTTTGAAAAAATGGTATCTGAGATGGTATCTCGGGATTTAACGGAATCCGTCAGGGAAGCGATTTGTGACAGAAACGGGTTTCCTATTCCTGCCAGCTGTGAAGCGTTAATGTAAAAACAATCAATAACAATACGACTAATATTTTAACGATAGAGGTTTAAATGGAAAAAACATCTAAAATATATATTGCCGGCCATGACGGGCTGGTCGGCTCCGCACTGGTCAGGAAATTTACGCAAAACGGTTATGAAAATCTCATTACACGGCACTATACAAAACTGGATCTCAGGCGACAGCAGGATGTTGAAATATTTTTTGAAAAACAACGACCGGAGTATGTTGTTCTGGCTGCAGCAAAAGTCGGTGGCATTTTGGCCAATAATACATTTCCTGCTGAATTCATTTATGATAATCTGTCGATTCAGTCTAATATTATACATGCGGCCTGGAAGGCAAATGTGAAGCGTTTAATCTTTCTCGGGTCTTCATGTATTTATCCAAGAGAATGCCCTCAGCCCATGAAAGAAGATCATTTGTTGACCGGTCCGCTGGAGTCAACCAATGAGCCCTATGCTATTGCTAAAATCGCCGGGATTAAAATGTGCCAGTCGTACAATCGTCAATATGGCACTCAATATTTTGCTTTAATGCCTACAAATCTTTATGGGCCGAATGATAATTATAACCTTGAAACCAGTCATGTTTTGCCGGCTTTGATTCGAAAATTTCATGAAGCCGCAGCTACATCAGCGGAATCTGTCACAGTATGGGGTACCGGTTCTCCCCGCCGGGAATTTCTGCATGTTGATGATCTTGCTGACGCCTGTCTTCATATTATTGATCTTGAGGATCAGGTATACCGTACGCTGATTTCTGATAAAGTGGCACCCCTGATCAACGTCGGCTGCGGAAAAGATAATTCCATCAAGGAAATGGCTTTGATGATTCAGGAAATAACCGGATTTAACGGAGAAATTATTTTTGACACCACAAAGCCGGACGGAACGCCGCAGAAATTACTGGACGTATCGCTTTTAAACAAACTGGGGTGGGAGCAGACCATCCCGTTGGAACAAGGAATTAGCAAGACGTATCAATGGTGCTTGGATAACCATATTTTTGTATAATTTTTTATGGTTATCTTTTTTCCTCAAGTTGCGGCGGTGCCATTGTTTGTAGCAACGTCATAAGGCGCTGAATTGCAATTCCTTACTGGGACATTACGAAATTACAAATGGGGCCATATCATCGTTCGGGCCAAAGATCATTTTTTCCGTAAGGGCGAATGGCATTCACCCTATTTCTGTTTAACCGGAGGGCGTATTCCATTCGCCCCTACAGTGGGAATGATCGGAAGGTTAATCAAGGGCGAAAAAAATTTAAAGGAACAAGTCAATGTCGGGAAAGAATCACGACCTACGGCCATCAACTATGATTTAGGCTTTGTAGGCCGGGATTCTTTCCCGGCGATTTGTGTTGATTGATGAAAGAAAACAATAATCAGCGCCGTTTATAACAATAGCGTATTGATTACCGAACACCGGCGATGTTTTGCAAAATAAAAATTAGTTCCTGCATGCCGATTTTTCCATCATTGTTGATATCTGGTTCGGAGCCGACCGGAACGGCCGGATTTATGCCTGCCATGAGCTGCAACACCAGAATCACATCTTTCAAATCCACTGTTCCGTCACCGTCAATATCAAAATTAGCAGACAAGAGAAAATCAACACCCAAAACATCCCGGTTGTTTATCGTGACTATCTGAAAATCCGTTAAAAAGATGGTTTCTTCTGAAAACAGCGTAATAGTATAGGAGCCATTGTCCAGGTTTTCAAAGGTATAATAACCGGACGCATCCGTAGTGGTTTGCGTATTTTTATCACCGGTCAGACGAACCGTCACATCCGGCATATCCGCCACATTGCCTGCGATGACAAAGCAACCGGTGCAACAGATGACTTCCAGTTGATATTGTCGGACCGTGGTTTCCGGCACGGGCGAGGCATCGGTGAGTTGGACGGCAAAATCAAAGGTGCCGCACAAATCCGGAGATCCGGAAATGGTACCGGTATCCGGGTCCATAGTTAAACCTTCCGGCAGGGTGCCGGAGGGAACGGTCCACTGATACGGAGAAATGCCGCCCGCGCCGGTAATGTCAGCCTCATACGGTGCTTTCTGCATGGCGGCTTGAATATTTGTGGTGTTGATGGCCAATGGTTCAATCACATACATGACCAGTTCCTTTTCTTTGGCCGCATATGGATTGCCGGAATCAGTCACCCGCACGGTAAATGTTACGCTTTCCGTACCCACCATGTGGGTGGTGCCGGAGAGATGACCGGTGGTGGAATTGAGTTTCAATCCCGGGGGCAGGTTTCCGCTGACAATGCTCCAGGTATAGGGCGGTTCGCCGCCGGAAACCAGGATATCCTCGGAATAGGTCTCGCCCCGCCCCGCGCTTCTGATTTTTACGGTATCAATGGTCATTTCGCCATAAATTTTGACGGTATAGGATTGCATGGCGGTTTTGACCGGGTTGCCGGAATCCGTGACTGCCAGGGTAAATTCATATGTTCCTGCCTGGGTGGGCATGCCCTCAATGGTGGCGGTATCCGGACTGCCGTTTAAATCCAGGCCCGGCGGCAGAGTCCCGCTTTTCAGACGCCAGGAGTAGGGCGGCGTGCCCAAAGCCGCCTGCACCGTATCGGTAAACGCCTCATCAATCCGGCCGTTTTTCAGTGAAATGGTATAAATATAAAGTTCATCCAGCACTTCAATGGTATAGGTGCGCTGATCGGTCTGGGCCGGGCTGTCCGCATCGCTCACTTCCACAGTGAACTCGTAAGATTGCCGATTCTGGGGTGTTCCGGAAATGGTGCCGGCGCTGGAAAAACTTAAACCATCCGGCAAAGTGCCGCTGATCTTGCGCCAGGTATAGGGCTTGATGCCGCCCGCGGCTTCCAGGGTGACATTATAAAATTCTCCTTTGGCCGCATCCGGAATGGCGCCGGTGGTTATGGAAAGAATATCAGACACATGCCAGAAAAAGTCTTTTTGCGCGGATACGCTGTTGGCATCGGTCACTTCGATGGTGACCACAAAATCACCTTTATCCGCGGGCGTGCCGGAAATTTCGCCGGTGGCTGGATTTAAACTGATGCCCGACGGCAGGTAACCGCCGATTAAGGCCCACTCATAGGGCGACGGGCCGCCGCCGGCGGACAACACCACCGGGCTGATGGGATCACCTTTTCTGGCATTGGGCATGACCGCGGAAGTGGTGATGGTGAGCATGCTGGTGGTGCGGATGCCCAATGTGTTTTCATCGGACTGATGATCCGGCCAGGTGCTGTCCGTAACGGTAAAGCTGACATTGGTCAACCCGCCGATGGTGGGGATGCCGGATATGATCCCGGTGTTGGAATTCAACGTCAGCCCGGCTGGGAGCTGGCCGGTGAATGAATAGGCATACGGACCGATACCGCCGGAAATCCGGACCGCTTCGGAATACTCGCCATCCACCAGCCCGTTGGGTAGATTA
Source organism: Desulfobacteraceae bacterium (assembly GCA_027858815.1). Classification (GTDB taxonomy): domain Bacteria; phylum Desulfobacterota; class Desulfobacteria; order Desulfobacterales; family Desulfosalsimonadaceae; genus SURF-3. The sequence goes on along the minus strand of JAQIBZ010000427.1, from coordinate 5,781 downwards.
TCCGTTTCTATGGTCAGGGGATCAGCAATTTGAAGGGTCAGGTCCTGATAATCAATCCGGTTTTCATCATCTGCCACGGAAAACACCAACGGCGCAAGAGTGGCGCTTTCCGGTGTGCCGGAAATTTCGCCGGTCACGGTATCCAGGGCCAGGCCTTTCGGCAGTGCACCGGCATGAACTTTCCAGTGATGGTCTCCATAACCGCCGGAAGATTCAAGCGTCTGAATGTATAACGTGCCGGTAATCCCGTCTTTCAGGCGGCTGGTGCTGATCCGGACCGGATCAACAATTTCAAGATCAAAAGTTTTTTCCGCTGACCGGCCCGCATCGTCTCTAACCTGAACGGTAAAGGAATAACTGCCGGTTGAAGACGGAGTGCCGGAAATATTGCCGTTAGATACCAGTCTCACGCCGGGGGGGAAACCCCCGTATGATTGTGGAAATGTATACGGCTGCTTGCCACCGTTAGCCGAAAGGCTTTTAAAGTATGCAACGCCTCGTGTGCCACGGGACAAAGGAGATGCAGTGGTGATGGCGAGCTTTTCCGTCACATCAATGGTAAATTCCCGTTCCGCATACGTGCCATCGCTGTCTTTCACGCTCACGGAAAAGGTATGCGCGCCTGGAGAGGTGGGGGTTCCGGAGATTTTTCCGAAAGCCGAATCGATGGCTAAGCCAGGCGGGAGTGCGCCAAAGGGGATGGCAAAAGTGTAAGGGTAAATGCCGCCGGTGATGCGGATAAAGGAAGCATAATCAACTGTTGCTTCAGCTGACGGAAGGGTGGTGGTTGTAAAATTGAGTGGGCCGGGCGGGGTCATAAATACGTCGAGTTCTTTGGTATCAGCTGATTTCACCTGTGTATCTGAAATCGTAATTGCCTGATAGCCGGATTTGGAAAAAGTTATGGTATATGTACCTGGATCCAATTCTAACTTATAATTGCCACGATTGTCCGTTTTCGTGCTGTTCCCTTCAATTGTAGACACTGTTACATCGGACAAAATATTGCCGTTGGTTAAATGAGTCACTTGGCCCGCCACCTGGCCGGGTGGTATACGAATCGTAAAGAGACCTTGAGTAGTAGATTTATCCGGTTGACTCAATGGTGTTATTTTTAGCACGCAATTGAAAGATTTAATGTTAGGAATGCTCCATTCATAGCTACCGGCATTTGCCGTGTTCTCCTCAATCACCTCAAAAGTCCCGGCCTTGCCGCCCTGGGTGGACAAAGATATCTTCACATCGCCATTGATGCTCTGCGTATCCCAAATTATTGCCTCAGAGGTACCTGGTGATAACTCGGCCGCTTGCTCTGGCCGGGAAATTATCAAATGATCAGGTAAAAGATCCTGCCCACCTCGTACAGCTCGGACATAATAACTATACGATTTATAGTTTGTGCCGCTCCCTGCTCCATCGCTTCTGAAACATACATAGTACGCAACGTTATTTTGGTCTGATGACGACCAATAACAAGCCAATTTTGTATTAGGCAATCTTGTATAGATTGTGGCCCACAGCTCTCCACGGTTTGGCAATCGCCAGTCATCAAATTCGGCTAAGGATAAATTTTCACAATGGGACATAGCATTGTTCCAGTTCATTTGACTACCAGTGGATTTTTGCCACATCAAACCGTTGTCCGTATCCGTTACAGTGTCATCGCCATTATCAATAAGAGCAGCCATAGTGTTGCTGGCAAATAAAACAACCATGAATAAAATATTAACTAAAACAAAAAAATTTCGCATTTCAAAATTCCTTTTCGAAATTGCAGGCATGGTAAGCTTCTACGGTCTTTGTCCCCACGCAGAGCGTGGGAACAAGGTCCAAAAAGCAGAGAACCAGATTATTGTTTTTCAGAGACACTTTTTCCGATAAACAAAGCTTCAGGCAGTCCGATTTTGCCATCGCCGTCAATATCATATCCAGCCAGATCCGGGGGTAAAATACCGGATAAGATCTGCAATGCCATAATCATATCCGTTAATTCCACCACGCTGTTTCGATCCAGATCTCCGGGCAGGGCAGTGGTAAATTGCCAGGTCGGACTTTGGATTTCAGCGTTAAACATATCCCTTGCATTGATGTGCCAGTAATAGGTCTTTCCAAGGTCTAATTCTCCCGGATCATATTCCGCTTCATTTACCCCCTCCGCTATCGATGGCGGAGACGTTGCCGTGCCGAAGGACAGGTCATAGACCACTTCATCTTTGGGGTCCGGATCAGCGCAATTCCACGAAAGCACAGTATTTAAAGACACATTGGTTTGGCCATCTTCCGGAAAAGGATTTTCCGGAAGGTCAGGCGGCTGATTTTCCTGTACAGTAAAATCAATACTGCCCGTATCCTGGTTTTCGATAACAACATCCAAGGTTTCCGGATCTATCCAATAGGCTTCTTTTTCGGTTTGCACATGATACGTACCATTGGATAAACCGGTAAATCGGTATTGGCCGGCGGCATTGGTTGTTGTTGTATGAACCGAATCCCCACTGAGATTTACCGTGGCGCCGGAAAGGTCGCCAACAACACCGGATATTTCGTAGCACTGGGTACAGCAATCCACGGTTATGGTAAATTGTTTTTCCACGGTTTCCGAAACAGCCGCCGAATCATTAAGCGCTATTGTAAAATTAAAAACACCGCATATTGACATCGCACCGGAAAGGTTTCCGGCACTTGAATCCAGGGTAACACCTGGCGGCAGACTGTCGGAGGCAATGGTCCATTGATAGGGCAGGATCCCGCCGGCACCTGACAAATCAATGCTGTATTCCTGTTTTTGGTCGGCATCCGGCAATGTATTTGTTTCAATGCGCAAGGGATCGACGGTGGAAAACTGCCACAACTGGCCTTGTGTTCGTTCAGCGTGCGTATCAATACTGTCTATTTTCCAGAAGTAGGTCATGCCTTTGTCCAACGGTCCGGGTGTGTACTCGTTTATTTCAAGACCTTCTGCTACTTTAGCGGGTTCCGGGGTGATGCCGAAATATACATCATAGGTGACGCTGTCACGGGCATTGGGATCACCGCCGGTCCAGGATAAGGTCGGGGTCAATCCAACATCAGTGATACTGGATGCAGGAACGGGACCTGACGATTCAGTCGGCGGCTGATTGGCATCAGCAGTAAAGCCTTCAATATCCACATCCTGATTTTCAATGGTTACCCCCTGATTTATCGGTGAAATCCAGAATCCGGTTTTTTCAGGCTGAACAATGTAACTGCCGTTTGAAAGTCCGCTAAAGGTGAATATGCCATTTCCATTTGTGCTTGTGGACATAGTAGCATCACCGGTCAAGGTAACTGTTACCCCGGCCATCTCCCCCACATGGCCGGAGATGACATAACAGCCGGTGCAGCAAATGACTTCCAGTTGATATTGTCGGACCGTGGTTTCCGGCACGGGCGAGGCGTCGGTGAGTTGGACGGCAAAATCAAAGGTATTGCACAATGCCGGTGATCCGGAAATGGTGCCGGTATCCGGGTCCATAGTTAAACCTTCCGGCAGGGTGCCGGAGGCAATGCTCCATTGATAGGGAGAGATACCGCCCGCGCTGGTAATGTCAGCCTGATACGGTGCTTTCTGCATGGCAGCCTGGATCTGGGGGGTCTCAATGGTCAAAGCATCAATCACATACATGACCAGTTGTTTTTCTTTGGCCGCATATGGATTGCCGGAGTCGGTCACCCGCACGGAAAATGTTACGCTTTCCGTGCCCACCATGCGTGTTGTGCCGGAGAGATGACCGGTGGTGGAGTTGAGTTTCAATCCCGGGGGCAGGTTCCCGCTGACAATGCTCCAGGTGTAGGGCGGTTCGCCGCCGGAAACCAGAATATCTTCGGAATAGGTCTCACCCCGCACCGCGCTTCTGATCTTTACAGTATCAATGGTCATTTCGCCATAAATTTTGACGGTATAGGATTGCATGGCGGTTTTGACCGGGGTGCCAGAATCCGTGACCGCCAGGGTAAATGCATATTCACCCGGTTCTGTGGGCATTCCCTCGAGGGTGGCTGTATTCGGTGTTCCATTCAAACTAACTCCCGGCGGCAGAGTCCCGCTTTTCAGACGCCAGGAATAGGGCGGTGTGCCCAGGGCTGCTTTCACGGTATCAGTATATGCTTCATCAAGCCGGCCGTTTTTCAGTGAAATGGTATAAATATAAAGTTCATCCAGCACTTCAAAGGTATAAGTGCGCTGATCGGTTTGGGCCGGGCTGTCCGCATCGCTCACTTCCACAGTGAACTCATAAGACTGACGGTTCTGGGGCCTGCCGGAAATGGTGCCGTTACTTGAAAAACGCAACCCATCCGGCAATGTGCCGCTGATCTTGCGCCAGGCGTAGGGCTTGATGCCGCCCGTGGCTTCCAGGGTGACATTATAAAATTCTCCTTTGGCAGCATCCGGGATGGCACCGGTGGTTATGGAAAGAATATCAGACACATGCCAGAAAAAGTCTTTTTGGGCGGACACACCATTGGCATCGGTCACTTCGATAGTGGCGACGAAATCACCTTTATCCGTGGGCGTGCCGGACAGCTCGCCGGTGGCTGGATTCAAACTGATGCCTGAGGGCAGGTACCCGCCGATCACAGCCCACTCATAGGGGGACGGCCCGCCGCCGGCGGACAACACCACCGGGCTGATGGGGTCCCCTTTTCTGGCATTGGGCATGACTGCGGAGGTGGTGATGGTGAGCATGCTGGTGGTGCGAATGCCCAATGTGTTGTCATCGGACTGATAATCCGGCCAGGTGCTGTCGGTGACGGTAAAACTGACATTGGTCAACCCGCCGATGGAAGGAATTCCGGAAATAATGCCGGTATTTGCATTAAGGCTAAGTCCGGCCGGAAGCTGTCCAATAAAAGAATAGGCATACGGGCCGATACCGCCGGAAATTCGCACCGCTTCGGAATATGCACTGTCCACCAATCCGTTGGGCAGGTTGGTTGTTTCGATGGACAGGGGATCGGCAATCTGAAGGGTCAGGTCCTGATAATCAATCCGGTTTTCATCATCTGCCACGGAAAAGACTAACGGCGCAAAGGTGGAGCTGGTAGGGTTACCGCTAATTTCGCCGGTGACACTATCCAGATCCAAACCTTCCGGCAGCACCCCGGCATGGACCTTCCAGTGATGCTCTCCATAACCACCGGAAGATTGAAGGGTCTGAACGTATGCCGTGCCCACAATCCCGTCGTTCAGACGGCTGGTATTGATCTGGACCGGATTAACAATTTCCAGGTCAAAGAATTTTTCCGCTGTCCGGCCGGCGTCATCCGCAACTTGAACGGTAAATGAGTAATTGCCGGTTGAAGACGGGGTGCCGGAAATATTGCCGTTTGACCCCAGACCCACGCCGGGGGGCAGGGTGCCGCCTGATTTTGAAAATGCATACGGCTGCTGGCCGCCTACCGCTGCCAGGCTTTTAAAATATTGGACCCCCCGGGTGCCCCGAACCAAAAGAGAGTCCGTGATGATGCCAAGCTTTTCCGTCACGTCAATGGTAAACTCCCGTTCCGCATATGTGGCTTCACTGTCTTCCACGCTCATGGAAAACGTATAAGCGCCGGAGGTGGTGGGGGTTCCGGAGATTTCGCCGATGGCCGCGTCGATGGACAGGCCAGGCGGGAGAGTGCCAAACGGGATGGCAAATGTGTATGGGTAAATACCGCCGGTGATGCGGATAAACGAAGCGTAATCAACCGTTATTTCAGCGGAAGGAAGGGAGGTTGTTGTAAAATTGAGCGGGCCTTGAGAAGTAAGAAAGAAAT
>JAQIBZ010000400.1 GCA_027858815.1 Desulfobacteraceae bacterium | reverse complement strand
CAAATGAACAGCTTTGCGATCGGCCGCTATGCCCGGAAGAATGAAGAAGGATTCGAACTTCGGGAGCCCCGGTTACCCTATAATGCTTTTTTTGAGGTCCAAAAGAACGATATTGAAGGCAAAAACCTATGGTTTTGGAATGAATAAATCAGAATATCGATGGGTTATCTTGGTCCGACCCCATACGTTTTGCGCAAGATACGACTTATATGATTTCGAGTCTGAAAAATCACTACGCCTTGCCATATTTTATGGTATTGGTGGAACTTATAACTTAGCCATCCTGCTACTTTTTACGGGATCATCAAAAACTATTCCTGGATACTTTTTACGAGAGCGTGAAAGAATAATAATCAAAGGAAACACTTAAAAAAATGGGCAACCCCTACTGGATTAAATATTTAATCAACAAGACATTTTCTCAGCGATTTTTCTGGGCCAGACTGACAAACTATCCAATCATCGGAAAAATGATCGATTCTGCCCTTTTTAAAGGCGATGATATCTTTTACCTGCCTAAAGACAAAACCATCCCTGTCAATGAAGCGGTTGAGCAGCCGGAAGGAGTGATGGCCCCGTCTAAGATTGTTGAACATTTCATCCGTCAGGCCAATTATCACTGGATAATGGATTTCTGCATCTGCCGGGATTCCACCCATTGTAAGGATTATCCTGTTGAACTGGGCTGTATCTTTCTGGGTGAAGCAATAAAAGACATTAACCCGAAATTCGGACGTCAGGTAACGACAGAGGAAGCACTGGAACACGCACAAAAATGCAGGGATGCAGGGCTTGTTCACCTGATCGGCAAAAATAAACTGGATACCGTCTGGTTAAATGCCGGGCCCGGTGACAAGCTCATGACCATATGCAACTGCTGCCCCTGTTGCTGTTTATGGAAAATTCTGCCGGAAATAAAACCTGAAATCGCTCAAAAGATCCACCGACTGCCGGGACTTAGCGTAAAGGTAACGGATGATTGCATTGGCTGTGGAAAGTGTACCAAAGATGTCTGTTTTGTTGATGCCATACGCCTTGAAGAGGACCGGGCCGTCATTGATCAGGTAGCCTGCCGGGGGTGCGGTCGGTGTGTTGAAGTCTGTCCCAACCATGCGATTGTCATTCATGTGGAAGATGAGGCGTATATCAGCCGGATGATTAAACGGCTTGAAACTAAAGTGGACGTCACCTGACGAAAAGACAACTATTTATGAAAAATATTCTGATAACAGGCATCTCTGGTTACCTCGGCACCCGGCTGACAGAAGAACTGGCCAAACGCCACGATATTGAAAAAATTGTGGGAATTGATATTTCCCCGCCTCACAAAACAATGCCCCGAAAGGTTTTATTTTTTCATAAGGACATCCGGGACCCGGACATCGGGAAACTGCTTGTCCAGCATCAGATTGATACCGTGCTCCATCTGGCATTTGTGGTCAAACCGATTCATGACTTAAAGCGGATGCATGACATTGACGCCAACGGCACTCAAAACATACTGGAACAAACCCGTCGTGCCGGCGTCAGCCACCTGATTGCCATCAGCAGCACGCTTGCCTATGGCGCTCATGCAGATAATCCGAAAATTCTCACCGAAGAAGATCCGCTTCGCGGCAACAAAACCTATCCGTATGGATTTTACAAGGCAGAAACAGACCGGATGATGCAGGCATTTGCGCAAAACCATCCGGAAATGGCAATCACTATTCTTCGCCCCTGCACAGTTTTCGGTCCCAATATTGACAATTATGTTTCCCGAATGCTTTTTCTGCCTGTTTCCGTAAGTATTAAAGGACATGATCCGGCAGTTCAGCTGGTACATGAAAATGATTTTGTTGATGCCTGCCTGACCGCACTCGAACATAAAGCGCCTGGTGCGTTTAATATTGCCGGAGAAGGGACCCTGACAGTCAAAGAAATTGCCGCAGCGATAGGAACCAGAGTATTTCCCATGCCGGCCTGGTTTGTTTATCCCATGATAGAATGTTTATGGAGAATCCATTTTCCTATGATTGAAGTAAACCGGGGGTATCTGGATTATGTCCGCTACCCTTTTGTCACATCCAATAAAAAAGCCAGGCAAATATTAAATTTCACTCCCCGATATTCATCACAAGAAACCCTGGCAGAAACCATAAGGAACAGATGATTTGATCAGACCAAAACGCAAACAACATCTCAGCCGTTTTTCACTATCCGATAATTACCTGAGTGTCATCTTACTGGGTCTTTTTTTTATTTGCGGGCTTTTCATCGTATGGACGCACAGCCTCTGGGCGGCATTTGCCTATCTGGGCCTGTGGGGTTTTTCCTATTTTGTCATTTATGCCGGCACCTGCCGTTACTGCATTTATTACGGGGAAAAATGCCCGATTCCTTTAGAGGGCAGCTGCGTACCCAGATTCTTTAAAAAAAAAGAGGGGACGTTTGGCATTCTCCAGCTTTTCTGGGCAACAGTAGCCTATGGATTCCGCGTTGTTCTCCCGATTATATTTATTTTCAAATACCAAATGACCGGTTGGGGAATTGTTTATTTTTCAATTCTAACCGTGTTCTGGATTATTCACCTGAGATTTACAGGATGTCCGAACTGTATTAATACTCAGTGCCCTCTAAACCCGGATTTCTCATGAAGATAGTACCTGACCGAAAACCGCTAAATCCTGGTTGTCATTACGCGGAGTGAGGAACGAACGACAAAGTAATCCCCTGTCGATAAGGAGATTGCTTCGGTCGTACCTCCCTCGCAATGACAGAAAGGGAGCCATTTTGAGACTTTTCGTACACCCACTCGACAATAAAAAAAATTAAAAATATCATAATTTTAAACAATTATGAGGAAACCAGCTTAAACCGGATGACAATTGAGACAATTATATAATGATCAAACTGAACCGCTTCGAAAAAGATGTCATTATCTTTCACACGATTTTTACTATACTTTGCGGAATCGTGATTCTTGCTTTCAGCGACATTGCCATCGGGCAACGCCTGTTTTTTCTGGTCATTGTTTACAACCTTGTCATGCCCGCCTGGGGATTTTTCAGAAAAGACAAAGACTGGACAAATCTGTGGCTGTTTACCTTTATATTAAGTATGTTTCAGGTTTTCCCGGACTGGTTTTTATCTGCGCAGCTCAATATACTGGTTTTTCCGGAAGACGGATGTTTCAAATTCGGCACGGTCTCCGGATATATGGCAGGCCTGTGGACCATCCCACTTTTCATTATTCTTTTTGTCGGTGAGCAGATAAATGAAAGGGCATCAAAATTTGCCGCCTACTTTTCCGTTGCCATTGCATCCGTGATAATCTTCGGCGGCTCCGAAGCGACCCTATGGCTGCTTCCATCATGGTACGCCCAAAATGTCTATATGATCGGCCACATCGCCTTATATATCCTTATTCCTGAAATCGTTTTAGGCACATCTACTTATGCCTGCTATCAGACCATTAAAGCAAAACCGCACTGGGTAAAAATTCCGGCGGCATTTATTGTTATGCAACTGTATCTGGGGAGCGCCTGCTTTTTTTACTTTTTGATTGAAAAAATAATTAGAGGCTACTGATAAACACATATCTAATTGAAATTTTACCAAATATTTGGTATAGCAAAAAAATGGTACAAAAAAATGGTACCGTACAAAAAAATGGTACCGGGTCTTGAATTGTGAATTAAATGTGAGTAAATTAATATAGTGCTCACAGTCGAAATCCCCCCTCCAGTGCATCTTGCAATAGCAAGTCAACGCATCAGATGAAATCACAGACACCATATATTGAGATTCCTTCCATCCCAATTTATTATTACTCTCCAAATATCAGAAAAAAGGAGTCCTCTCCTTTGGGGATCTCCTCAAAGTATTGATTTATGGCTAAACCATAGCGGAAAATAACGATAAAGAGCATTGGATTGTCGATTCCGTTTGCAATTTCTTTAACATCATATCAATAGGGTTACGGAAGCAATAAAAAAATAAAACAACCCCCGTCGCTGCTGCTGCCGCCTAAATCGGCTGGTATCGGTTCCGGGTCATTGTCCGTATCACTGCTCAATATAGGTAACAATTAGTATTTTCTTTGCATTTAAAAACCTGTTTTAAATTTTCCAATATTATCAGCAGTTATCAGGGAAATCCCCATATTTATTATTGACATGGCATCTGATCCCTTTTAATCATTATAAGCAATCGATAATTAAAGAATTTATTCTTTCACTATTAAATTCTAAAGGTGATTATTTTGAACACTCTACTTCTTGCAGCCATCATGTTGGGCGGGTATGTCATTGCGTACTTCACCTATGGCAGATTTTTAGGCAAAAAAATCTTTAAGCTGGCCGCAGACAATGTTTGCCCGTCCCATGAACTTGCAGATAACATTGATTTTGTACCGACCAATAAGCATATTTTATTCGGCCATCATTTTACGTCCATCGCTGGCTTAGGTCCCATTGTCGGGCCAGCCGTCGCCGTGATATGGGGATGGGTGCCCGCTGTATTGTGGGTACTTTTCGGGTCCATTTTTATCGGCGCAGTGCATGACTTTGGTGCTTTGGTTGTATCTCTACGGCACCAGGGACGATCCATCGGTGATTTGTCTGCCGACATTATTAACCACCGGGTCCGGACGCTGTTTTTACTGATTATTTTCTTTCTGCTGCTGCTGGTTATTTCCGTATTTGCCCTGGTGATCGCTATTTTATTTACCATGTATCCCCAGGCAGTTATTCCGGTCTGGATTGAGGTCCCTATTGCCGTGTGGCTGGGCTATATGGTTTACAAAAAAAAAGGCAATCACGTAATACTAAGCATCGTTGCCGTTGTATTCATGTATATCTTTGTGGTAATCGGTGCCTACGTGCCGGTTGATCTAAAAATATTCGGCTTAAGTGACAGCCATGTTCTGATTGTCTGGATGTTGATTTTGTTTGCATACGCATATATCGCATCCACCCTCCCGGTTCAGACACTCCTCCAACCCAGGGACTATATTAACTCCCACCAGCTTTTCATCGCTCTGACCCTGTTAGTTGGCGGTGTCCTGTTATCCAGACCGGAGATTGTCGCGCCAGCATTCGATGCTTCACCTAAAGGCGCTCCACCGGTCTGGCCGTTTCTGTTTGTGATCATTGCCTGCGGGGCGGTCTCGGGATTTCACTCTCTGGTGAGTTCCGGCACCTCTTCCAAGCAATGCTATTCGGAAAAAGACGCCCGGTTTATCGGATTCGGTTCCATGCTCATGGAAGGCAGTCTTTCCACCCTGGTCATCATTGCCGTTATCGGCGGTATCGGTCTCGGACTCAAAAGCGGCACCGGAGAAATTCTGACCGGAACAGCCGCCTTTACGTATCACTATGCTTCATGGACAGCTGTCACTGGGCTGGGGGCTAAAATCGGCGCATTTGTTACGGGGGCTTCGAACATGATTGCAGCATGCGGTATACCTGAAAATATCACCATAACCATCATGGGGGTTTTTATTGTTTCCTTTGCGGCCACTACTTTGGATACTGCCACCCGGCTCCAGCGATACATCATCGGAGAACTGGCAACCGCATACAAGATGCCCTTTCTTGCCGGCAGGCATCCGGCAACGATTCTTGCTGTTCTTTCCGCTTTCGGCCTGGCTTTTTATAATGGTTCCGGAAAAGGGGCTCTGATTCTATGGCCGCTGTTTGGAACCGTCAACCAGTTGCTCGGTGCAATGGCATTGCTGGTAATTACCATTTACCTTTCAAAACAAAAAATCGCTATTAGATATACTGTTGTTCCCATGATCTTTATGATCACCATGACCGGTTGGGCAATGCTGCTGAACCTGACAGCTTACCTGAACGATCAGAACTGGCTGTTGTCAGCCATCGGCACCATTGTGTTTATCTTAGAAATATGGATGATTATTGAGGCGGCAATATTTCTTCAATCTCACCGCACAATCAGCTAATTCCAGAAAGGAGAAAGCACTCATTATTCTGCATTCTCTTCAGACTTGATGGGATACATCTTGAACAATATTTCATCCGGGACATAACTGATTTCCAACAAAACCGGGGTTTCCTGAAAAATCTGGACTTCAGGTTCATATCCGGGCAACTGGGCCTGAATCAAATAATCATCCGTCTTTTTTATGGGCCAGGGATACCATTTATCGTAAAACCGGTGATACATCGGTGTCTTGCCTACCAATTCATCATTGATCCGAATATCTGCAAACGCCGGTTTAGAGTCGATCCTTACCAGCTTGGACACACATCCGCAAACCATGCAAAAAATTACCGCAGCAAATATAAACCGGATTGTCTTATTCATTTGGCACAACCTCCAATTAAAAAAATAATGGTAGTACTGATAACCGTTTTTTTTGAAAAGATGCTATGATTAATAACATATCCGGATTGTTAGCACAAGAGCATATTCAGCAAATGCCTTAAACCGAAATATCTTACCTTAAAAATCACCATAAGAAACCGATTGGATTTTTAACAACGGCTCAAACCTCATGTTGCCTTGTTACAAATTTCAATTAATCACATTGAGATATTTATGGTGTGCCCATTCCCATCTAACCAGTCCATTATCCTGTGAATACGCAAGATAACCTTTTTCATACCAAAGCCGGATATATCGACAGATAAAAGCCGGTGCCATATCAATTTTTTCGGCAATCCGGGCACTTAATTCCATCGCCGGGTCTTGGCCTGCACTGTGAAAATTTCCAATATCCTGGATCATATCATTTGATAAAATACCAAAAATCAGCTTCAGCCGCTGTTCACTTTCCACGGCAAGGTTTTCTTCCGGCGTGCCTTTTCCTTCGGCAAATCTCTTTTTTGAGTCTTCCCAGCGTTCAAACACATCCGTGTATGCGTTGGCGACAAAAGATTCCATGGTTTCCGGGTCCAGATCCGCGGTTTTTACAATTGGCGTATTGGCATCATAACGTGTCCAGTTATCCGTCAATATTTCAAGATCATATTCCTCAAGACGCTCTCTGACGGTTGTCCCTGGAAACGGTGCCAGAAAATGGTACCCGTGTTCAATATCCAGTTCCCGGGCAAAATCAAACGAATCCTGCATGGTCTGCCGGCTTTCCCCCGGAAGCCCCACCATGAATGAGGCGTGGGCAATCATTCCTACTTTTTTACATGCCCCTACGGCCTGTCGGGCCTGATCCAGAGTAATCCTTTTTTTAACCCGCTTCAGCATTTCCGGATTACCGGATTCTATGCCAAAGCTGACTGCGTCGCACCCGGCTTTTTTCATGATGCCCAGTATTTCTTCATCCACCGTATCAACACGGGCAAATGCGCTCCAGCCGAACTTGATATTCCGGTTTAAAATTTCCTCACACAACACTTTGACGCGGTTTTTGTTGGCCGTAAACAGATCATCCGCAATATTAATCCGTTCAAAACCCATCGCTAAGATGGATTCTATCTCGTCAACCACCAACACCGGATTCCGATACCGGACTTTGAACCCGACCATTTTTCTGCCCAGACAAAAAATACATTTATTGGGACAGCCCCGGCTGGTAATTATACTGATGGGAAATCCCAGCGCCTTATACTTGGACAAAGGGAGCAGATGACGCGACGGCTGCGGCAACGCATCCAGATTTTCAATAAAATCTCCGGATCCGGTGGAAACAAATTTACCATCTTCAAAAAAAGCCAGCCCCTTAATGCCATGCCATGCAGACCGGTTGTGTGCGGCAGGCAGCCACTGCATTAATGTCTTTTCCGCCTCACCGATAATAACGGCATCGATTTCAGGAAACTGAGTCAGCGTGTTACGGGCATCAAACGAGACATGGGGTCCGCCCATTATCGTAATAACCGACGGACAATGCTGCTTGGCTGCTTTTAAGATCTCGGCGCCTGCTAAAAAATTCAACGTCACCGACGTGGCACCGACGACATCCGGCTGGAATTCATCCATTTGCTGCTGTAACTTTTCAGGGGTATACCGGCTGACAATATAATCAATAATAATAACTTCCGCACCGGCTGCTTCAAACACTGCGGCAACATAACAAATACCCAACGGCGGAGACGGTGCTTCTTCCAAAGGATATGGCGGGGCAATCAATGCAACTTTCATATGCAGGTCTCATTTATTTCATTAATATAAGGCTAAAATAGGTACCCGTTCACGGGGTCGAAATTATCAATTTTTCTTAAACTACTGGCCTGTAAGCATTTACAGGATGCCGCAGATGCGAGGCGCCGGGCTCGAAGACGTACTCGTCGTACTTCAAGTGCCCGGGAACAAAGCCGGTGCGGTGCCCTGTAAATACTTACGATTTTTTTACATGACAGAAATGATTTTTACTGTCAACGGGCAAACCTATCATTTGAAGTATATATGTGGCATAAGTAAATACAAATCTCATTGAAGCGATTCGAAAATTCTGATATATTTCATTAACACGCATCACCTCAACAAAAAAAGGAGTTTAACGATGGCGGTTATTACAATTTCAAGACAATTTGGTGCCGGCGGCAGAACGCTTGGACGAATGATCGGTAAAAAACTGGATTACCGATTTCTTGATGATCTTATTCTCCAGGAGATAGCGAAAGAAGCCAAGGTCTCCAAAAAAATGGTCATATCCATGGAAAGAACCGCTGGCAGCATGCTTTCCAAGATGTTCTCCGGCCTGCTGTCAAGTGACTATATTGACCGGCTGATGGGTGAAGGCAAAGGGTATATGGATGAAGAAGTTTATGTCCAGACTTTGTATGACGTGATGCTGAAACTGGCATCCGAAGACAATGTCATCCTCACCGGGCGCGGCGGCCAGTATATTCTTGAGGAGTATGAAGGCGCCTTCCACATCCTTCTGGTGGCAAACAAACAAGACCGAATCAAATTTATGCAGCAGCATTATAACCTGTCTGATGCCAAAGCCCAATCAGCAGTGTTAAATGGTGAAAGACGCCGCACCAATCTTTACAAAAAATTCGGCAAAAAGGATTATAACGAGCCGATACATTATGATCTTGTCCTTAATATGAGCCGGATTCCCCTTGAAAAGGGAGTGGAGCTGGTCTGCAGTCTGGTGGGAAAGTAATCTAAATCAGGACAAAAAAAGCACCCGACTTCCTGATATCTAATATTAGACACAGAAAAAGGAGATAATTATGACGCGCCTGTAAAAAGTCAGCGCGTGAAAATGTTAATGTTTTAAGCGTATGTTCGATATCGGTGCCTTGAACTAAATTCATTTTTCAGATGACGCCATTTTCTTAACAATCGCTCTTTGAAAACTAAAAAAGCATGATTCAGGTCCAGTCTGCCGGGTTTATTGCTATTACTTTCCGGATTCAAGGCAATCCAGACCGCAACCGCCCTCAGAATGTTGATTCCCGCTGCTTTTAAGGTCGCACAGAACCGAACGGAATCGAATCCTCTCACCCGAAGTTGCTTGACCCCGGTTCGCCGGTCATATTCCGACATGGTAGCTTCGACACCGGACCTCCACCGGTAGCGGTCTTTAAATTCGTCCGTTTGCTCATAGGCCCTTCGTTTTGCTATCCGCATTTCTTTTTCCGTATAGCGAAGATAATAATGTTTCTTGCCCTTCTTGACCGGGCAGTGGGCCTGGTTCGGGCAACCGCTGCAATGAAGAGAATCAAATGCCGCCGTGTGCCGGGTTTTCTTTTTCTTTACCGTTTCCGGCGCAAGGCCTTGTGGGCAGGCAAGGATTTTGCCGCTTGCCGAAGTTTCAAATTCTGAAAGACACAGGATGGTTTCTTTCTTCTCTCCCATGGTCGGCGAAACGATTTCCACGCCTGCCCGTTTTGTTTTCTGACAGTTATCATCACTGCCGTACAATGAATCTGCCAATATTTCCTTGGGTGCAAGATCGCGTTCTTTTGCGGATGCAACAGCCGGCAACAAGGCATTGGCATCGCTTTCATGAGCCGGTTCAACCTGGACATGAGTGATCAGGTTGAGGCTTTTCTCCCGGACTTCTTTATCATCGGTAGCGGCATAGGTTTCCATGATCTGAACCTGATACCCCTGGCCCTTATGCCCACTGTAAGAGGCGTCCGGGTCTGAAGGATTCTGAAGCGAGCTGGAAGGGATTTCTTTGGGCGGTTTTACTTGAACGCCTGAGCCTCCGTTCGCAGGCTCCACGTTGCATTGCTCATTTAAAATCTGCTCAAGTTGCTTGTAGCTGTGCATGACGGTCACTTCTGAATGGCTTTTAAACTGCATGACCAGATCAAAAAGATCATTGCTGACCATGCTCAGCGTTTTTGAGGCCAAAGAAGGTTTTACCATGGAAAAGCATTGCAGGGACTTTTCCGGAAGGTATCTGTCGATCAGATCAGCATGGATGGATTCAAACAGATCTTTATTCTGTCGTTTTAGATTTTTTATAAATTTGTTGATTCCGGAAACAAAAATACCGATACGGCCCAATCGGCGCATATTAGACTTGATATGAACCGAATCTATCCGTTGATTATTCAGATCCACCTTAAACACATCGGCCAGTTTTTTTGTTACACATTCGAAGACAACACCATCAAGCACATTATCGACGAGTATGCTACGCATCGTCCATAATGTCTTTGGGCACATGTATTTAGCGGAATCCGATTCTTCCGTAATATTGAGGGCATAATGCCACTGGATGTTGTAGGTTAGTTGACTACAGGTTTCTTCATCGGTCAGATCCAAGGTCTGCTGAAGAACAAGAACACCGAGTACGGTATATAATTCTTTGGTCGGACGCCCGTACCCCTCACTGAAAAAAGGGAATATCCTGCTGACAGGCAGTTCGGGAAGGATTATATTTTTGAACAATCCCGGCCATGTCTTATCAAGTAAGTCCCGCCTTTTGGGGCTGAGAAACCGCCATGGGTCGAAAAGTTCGGTCTGTTTGTGATCTTTAATGAGAATCATGCTTTTTCCTTATAACAATTTGATTTTATAGATATATATTTATCAAATTGAATTAAAGAAAGCAAGCTTAAATTTATTGAAAATTCAATTATTTCAAATATTTAAACAAAAAATACTTTTTACGACTTTATCAAGATATTAACTTTTCCACAAAAATTAATATATTCCTAAAGGGTCGTAATAACCGTAGGTTTCTGTTTAAATGCCCCCGCTGGTCCTATAAGGAAAAAGTACCTCTTGTACCTCAAACCAAATCTGTGATAATTTTCTCATAAAGCTGCTTCTCTGGTTCAGTTGTTTTTTTGTGGTGATTAAACTACTGAAATATACCATATTAGTAGCTTTTTAACTATTATAAACTATTGTGCTGAGTCTAAAAAATCTCATATTCTTATATTTCTGCAAGAGACTCATTCAAGAAATTTTAAATCAATTCCTTTGAAAAAACGAAGGCGATGATCACATGCCTGAAAAACCTACCTATGCAGAGCTGGAAGAAAGGGTTAAAAAGCTATCAAAAGATCTTCATATCCGTATACAATATGAAGAGATATCGAATCAAAATGAGAAACAATACCGAGATCTTCTCAGCGGTATTGAAGATGGGTATTACGAGGTAGATATCGCGGGAAACCTATTCTTCTTTAACGATTCATTGTGCAAAATTTATGGTTATGACCGTCATGAACTGATGGGAATGAACAACCAAAAGTATATGACCCCTGAGACCGCTCAAAAAGCTTATTCCGTGTTTAATAGAGTATACCGGACAGGGGAGCCTACGAAAACATTTGATTGGGAGTTTATAAAAAAAGATGGAACTAAAATAGATGTAGCGATTTCAGTGTCCATAATAAAAAATTCAAAGGGTGAAGCAATTGGGTTTAGAGGTATTGTGCGCGATATTGGCGAGCGCAAACGAATAGAGGCTACGCTTAAAAAATCTCACGACGAACTTGAACGGCGCGTGGAGGAACGGACAAGGGATTTAATTAAAATAAACAAACGACTGGAACAAGAAATCACTGAGCGCAAATTTACAGAAGAGGCTCTTCGAGAGAGTGAAGCGCGCTATCGCGTCATCACAGAGAACATGAGCGACACGATCTGGATGATGGACATGAACCTCAAGATTACTTACATCACCCCTTCCGTGGTCCACTCTCTGGGCTATCCGCTTGAAGAACTCAAAGCCTTGCCCCTGAAAAAATCCTTCACGCCCGATTCGTGGCAAACCTTTCGCCATCTCGTGGCCGAAGAACTCTCCCCGGAAAAACTCGGCAAAAAGGATTTCAAGATCGAACGCACCCTGGAGTTTGCGCTTTGCCGCAAGGACGGCTCGTCTTTCTGGTCTGAAATAACGATGACATTGATCCGTGGCAACGATGGAACGCCGAAGGGATTTGTAGGGGTGGGCCGTGACATCACCGAGCGCAAGAAAGCCGAGGTGTCATTAATCCTGAGTGAGGAAAAATTCAGGAAAGCTGTTTTAACCAGCCCTGATGCGATTATTGTCACTTGTTTGGCCGATGGAACGTTTGTTTTAGCAAATCAGGGTTTTTTTGAGTTGTCAGGATACACTGAGAAAGAAGTGATCGGCAAAACTTCTTTTGACATCTCTTTTTGGGAGAATCCGGAGGATCGGAAGAAGATAATGGAAAAACTGTCAGTTGAAGATTCGGTTAAAAACTTCGAATCCCGCTTCCGGAAAAAGAACGGGGATGTTGCTTTCGGCTTGATGTCAGGGTCAATTATTCTTTTGGATAGTGTGCCGCATGTTTTAACGATCACCAAAGACATCACGGATCGAAAGTTGGCCGAGGAGGAGAATGTCAGGCTTGATGCCCAGCTTCAGCAGTCTCAGAAAATGGAGGCGATCGGCACCCTTGCCGGCGGCATCGCCCATGATTTTAACAATATCCTGTCAGCCATTCTGGGATACACAGAGCTTGCCCTTTCTGATTTGCCTCAAGGCTCTAATTCCAGAGACGATCTCGATGAAGTTTTAAAGGCTTCCAATCGCGCAAAAGAACTTGTAAACCAAATCCTTATGTTCAGCAGGCAGTCTGAAAATCAGGCTTTATTGATACAGATCCACCTCATTGCCAAAGAAGCGCTTAAACTGCTGCGATCCTCCTTACCCTCATCCATCATAATCAATCAAAACATACAAGCTTTAGGTAATGTCTTAGCTGACCCCACACAGATCCACCAGATCATGATGAACCTTTGCACCAACGCATCCCATGCGATGGCTAAAAATGGCGGTGAGCTGTCGGTCAGTCTCATCCAGGTCAATATCGTCGATGATAAATCCGAGCCGATAAATTTACCGCCCGGCCCCTACCTGAAACTGACGGTCAGTGATACCGGTTGCGGTATAGCCCCTGACGTGATCAACCGGATTTTCGAACCGTATTTCACCACCAAGGGAATAGATAAGGGAACCGGGATGGGATTGTCAGTGGTTCACGGGATCGTGCAAAGTCATGGCGGCCTCATCACCGTTGAAACCACCCCCGGCAAAGGAAGCAGTTTTCATATCTATCTGCCGGAGGTTATAGATTCAGACGGACATAAAGAGACGATCACGGCGGAGGAACCGGTTTTCACAGGAACTGAACGTATTTTGTTTGTTGACGATGAACCGACTAACGTAAAGGTAAGCCAAAAAATACTGGAAAGGCTGGGATATGAAGTTGTTGGAAGAACCAGCAGTGTGGAGGCTCTGGAATTGTTTAAAACAAAACCGGACCAATTCGATCTTGTCATTACCGATATGACCATGCCGCATATGACAGGAGATCAGCTGGCGAGACAACTCATTAAAATCCGGCCGGATATCCCGATCATCCTTTGCACGGGATTCAGCAATAAAAAACTGGAGGATGAGGTCAAAAAAATCGGCATCCGGGAATTTCTCATGAAGCCGATTTCACGGCAGGTTTTATCACAAACGATCCGAAAAGTACTGGATGGACCAGCGGGGGCATTAGAACTGAAACCTACGGTTTCAGCCTTGAGTCCATAAAACACTTGTTTTGCGTACTCAAAATTAACAGTTCAAAAACGATTTAAAATCAAACCCTTTTTTGTCTCTGGGGCGGATTGTCTAAACCCCGGGTATGCGTTTCCGTTCCATGAGATTTCAGGCCCCTGATATCGCCTGTTTTGAAAAACCCAAACGATGTTGTGACTTGGAATGTAACAGGGCCTATCTGAGAAATAAAGCCCGCATCAATGAGCAATTCGATGATGAATGTTTTTTTGTATTCATAAATCAGCCTTTACATACCAACTAATACGAAAAACTATAAAGTCTCTGGTTAACTTTGTAATCCTAAATTGTCAGAATAGTCAACAATTTCTGGCCTTAAAAGGCATCTTGAGCCCAAAGAAACCGCAGCTATATTCTGATTGAATCATAACCTAAACAATCTGAGGGCTTTCAGCAATTTTTTTATAAAAAGCGTCCTGCTGCTTTGTCGTGAACTGAAAGTAAACCATGGTGCTGTCAATTTTTTTGTGGCCCAGGTAATTTTGCAGCTCCTTGACGTCCGCGCCGGATTCGGCCAGGTGAACCGCAATGGAATGTTTTAATGTGTGCCAGTGGGCTTTATCCTCCGGAAGTTTGGCCTTGCCGGCATACTGTTCAGCCGGTCCAGTTGGCGCGAAGAAATGGGGTTGCCCAAGAGGGTCCCCATTTTTGACCTGGGATTCTCTGATATGTTTTTTCAACAGGTTTTTCCGCTTGTCATCCAGGCGAATGGTATTTGAAATGGAGTTTTTCAGGCGCGTGCAAAAAAGTTCCCCGCCCGGCTCGTTAAAATATTCCTGGTGAAGCCTGCCGATTTCAGAAACCCGAAGTCCGCACAGATACCCAATATTGAACATGGCCAGATCCCGCAGCACAAACGGATAGTCTTTTTGCCGTTCAATGCTCTTAAACAGCTTTTTTAATTCCTTCTGTAAAATACTTGATTTTTTCCGTGGTCCCCTCTCCCGTTACGGCTGATAATCGTTATTTCCAACCGTAACAATACAAAATAATTTATTGGAATAAAAGGGAATACCAAATTTTTTAAAAATAGCTTTTTCTTTAGGCTTAAAATTGGAGGATTTTTGCGCATTTTTTGAAAAATAACATTTCATTTAATCAAAACATAAACGCCCCTAAAGTGAATAATTTTGAGTGGAACGAGAACTAATGCAAACAAAAAGAGGTAACCATTGATAGATGGTTACCTCTTGTAATAATTCTGGCAGAGGGTAAAGGATTCGAACCTTTGTTAACGGGACCAGAACCCGTCGTGATACCACTACACTAACCCTCTTCAAGTAAAATGTGTCAATAACTTAGCAACGCCCGGCTGTCAAGTCAAATTTTTATTCAATATCTTATTCTGCAACCGGCACGTTTTCAATAAATTGAACCGCGTCATAAAGCCTTGAAATTACTTTTTCTTTCCCAAGTGCCAGGATCATTTCAAAAATTCCGGGGCTCACGGTTTTACCGGTCAAAGCCACACGGACCGGTTGGGCCACCTTGCCGAATCCGAGCCCGGCATCTTCCATCACCTGTTTAAAAATATTTTCCAAACTTTTTTGATCAAATTCCGCAAGCCCGGAAATACCATCTGTCAATTGTTTTATCGGCACTAAAAGAGCTGGTTTCAGGAATTTGGCTGCTGCTTTTTCATCATACACCGGTTTTTCATGAAAATAAAATTCCGCACCATCCGCCATTTCGATAAATGTTTTACTGCGCGGCTTGAGTGTTTCAATGACCCCATTTAAATACTCTCCGGGTTCGGCCTGGATACCTTTTTTTGTTAAAAATGGCATCAAATGGGGAACCAGGGATTCGGATGACACGTTGCGGATATGCTCGGCATTTAATGCCAGCAGCTTTTCCGGGTTAAACACACCGGCGGACCGGCCAATATGTTCGAGATTAAATTTTTCAATCAGTTCGTCCCGGGTAAAAAATTCCTGATCCCCGTGAGACCAGCCAAGACGAACCAGAAAATTTACCATGGCATCCGGATGATAGCCCATATCCCGGTATGCAGTCACTGACATGGCACCATGCCGTTTGCTGAGCCGGGATTTATCATGCCCGAGCACCATGGGAACATGACCGAAATCAGGAACCGTTGCCCCCAAAGCCTGATAAAGCAAAATCTGCTTGGGCGTGTTGCTGATATGATCATCACCCCGAATAATAGTATTGATATTCATGGTGATGTCATCCACCACAACTGCCAGGTTATACATGGGCGATCCGTCACTGCGGGCAATAATAAAATCATCCAGCTCCGTGTTGGCAAAGGCAATATTTCCCCGAATTTTATCTTCTATCACAGTACTTCCGGTCAGCGGCGCTTTAAAACGAACCACAGCACCTTCTTCACATTGAAGATTTTTCTCCCGGCAGGAACCGTCATACTTTGGCTTGCCGCCGGTTTTTTGGGCGTCTTCACGCATCTTATCCACCTGTTCCGGGGTACAGGTGCAATAATAGGCATTTCCGTCTGCAATCAGCCGGTCAATATGCTCTTTATATATATCAAATCGTTTTGACTGAAAATAAGGTCCCTCATCCCAGTCAATTCCCAACCAGTCCATTGCCTCAAAAATAGCATCAACGGATTCCTGGGTGGAGCGCTGCATATCCGTATCTTCAATTCGCAAAACAAAACGCCCTTTCATATGACGGGCATACAGCCAGTTAAAAATTGCCGTCCGGGCTCCCCCTAAATGAAGATATCCCGTCGGGCTTGGGGGAAAACGGGTAATAATTGGTTTGTCCATTTATATAGCACCTTTTATAAAATATTATTTTTTAAACTTGATGGCTTCGTAAAAAGTCCAAATTCTTTGTTGCGCTTCATCCTTCGTTTCTTCATGGTACGCTAAGTACTAATTATCACTCAGGATTTGCGCGCCTCGAATTTGGAGCTTTTTTCTT
>JAQIBZ010000386.1 GCA_027858815.1 Desulfobacteraceae bacterium | reverse complement strand
ATCAAGAAAAGAACGGTCTCCATTTGACTGATGGCAGTTTACCGTGAAATGATCACTCCCTTTTATAAAGTTATCAAGTTTAATCCCGCGAAGGACTTTGAGGTCCCGGCATCCGACATAATTCATATCCGGATTGTATAGTTCAGCAGTTCTCGAAAACCATTCAAGAACCATGGTGATGGGGACAACAGGTGTATCCTGTATCCGATGACTGTCGATAAACGGATACCTGTCTTTGTTTACCAACAGGCTAAGATTGAGGTCCCGGGGGTTGGTGCTGATGCCAATGGCGCTGTCCGGGGGCGCAGGGCCGATGACAATCTCAATATTTTCCGGTGCCCCTTCGGTTATTTCTTTTACAAACCGCTTTGCTCCCACCTCAATGGGTATCAAAGGAATGCCGGCTTCCTCAAAATGGGCTTTGAGAAGTGGCGAAACCATACCGCTGTCCCAGGGACCCCAGTTTATGGATTTTACAGAACAGTTGCCTTTGCGCACTATCGCTTCCGCATCTGCCACTTTGTTAAGAATTTCGTTGGCCATGGCGTAATCGCTTTGCCCCATATTACCGGTACGTCCTGCAATTGAAGAGAAGAGACAAATTACTTTCAGGTCGTCTTTGGCAGTAGCGTTAAGAAGTGCTTCAAGGCCCTTCACCTTGGTGTTAAAGACCCGATCAAATTGTTCCAGGGACTTTTCAGCGATGAGCTTGTCTGCAAGGACACCGGCACCATGTACAATACCCGTGATGCCGCCCCATTTTTTGCGGATGGTTTTGAGCGCATTTGAAATATCGGATTCACTCATCACGTCGGCGACGATATATTGTACATCAGAGCCGGCTTGCCGCATGGCCTCCAGGTTCGCTTTTATCTCCCGTGTGGAAAGTATTTTATGGGTCTGCTTATTGAGATCCATGGGTGTCACGGTTTTTTCATTAGCCTTTGCATCCTGCAAAAGCGCCGTTTTAATCTGAGCGTCAGTTGCAGCCATTTGGCAGCACTCAGGTTCATCAGTAAGTTCAGTCCTGCCGATCAATGCAAGACGGGGCTTTATATCCTGCGCAAGTTGGATGAGCGTTTTTGCAGTGATCCCTCTGGCCCCGCCGGAAGCGATGATGACGGAATTTCCATCCAATGCCGTGCCGGTCTCACCGGCAGATTGACTATAACTCCTGAGACGAAATCGGCTGCCGTCGGATTTAAGCCCGACTTCAAGTTCCGGTCCGCCGGTGAGAAGTTCCATGCAAAGGATTGATGCGATTTTTTTAGCGGACAAACCTTTGCTGTTTGTTTCAATATCTATGTCAATGGCTTTGACCGATGCTTTTGGCCATTCAATGCCTGCGGTCTTTACCAGGCCGGTCAATCCGGAAAGCCAGACACGGTCGCCGGCCTGTCCTGAAAGGCCAAAATCGCCGCCGGTATTTTGTATTGTTACAAAAACACCGCCGTTTGCAGTTAACTGACCGGCTATTGTTTTAGCTGCCAAAAACGCTTCCCGATTAATATCCATGGCATCCTGTTTTTTTGAAATTTTGCGCAGGCCGCCAAGAAAAATCAAGCTGTCGCAGTTTTCGGGAACGTCTGAAACAACTGTGGCGTTTATCCCGTTTTTTTCGAGTTCTATGGCAAGGGCTGTCCCAATACTAAAACCGGTACCTGTCTCATCATCAACGATGCACATATGATCCGCCTGGGTAAGCCCGGGCATTGAAAAACCGGAATAGGGCACCGGCGTTGCCCGCAGTATATATCTTCCAATCCCTAACGCATCTTCTGATGCTTGTGTTTCTATGACCGGGACTTCGGCCGCTGTTGTTGGCTCAATAATATTGTTCTTGTCTTGCCCAAGGGAGCGCTCGATAAAAGCGATCACATCACCAAGGGTTTTGATCTCAGCCATTATGGCAGGATCGACTTCGGGAAGCCCCGGATTCTCATCATTGATGGCGGAAAAAATTTCAACGCGTTTGATCGAGTCAATGCCGAGATCAAGCTCAAGATCCATTTCAACGGTTAAGATTTCCTTCGGATAACCGGTTTTGTCGGCCACTACATCTAAAAGCATTTCGGTAAAGTCGATGCCGTTTGAATCTGGGGAATCGGGGGGAACAGGTGCCGGAGTTGTTGGAGTCAGTCCGGTAACTGAAGCAATAGCAGTAGGTTGTGCCTGAGAATCGGGTGCCGAAGGCGCGTGCTGACCAATAAAATCAATCACATCACCGAGTGTCTTAATGTCAGCCATAATGGCGGGATCAACTTCGGGCAGCCACGGGTTTTCTTCATTGATTGCAGAAAAAATTTCAACACGTTTGATCGAATCAATGCCGAGATCAAGTTCAAGATCCATTTCAACGGTTAAGATTTCCTTCGGATACCCGGTTTTGTCGGCCACCACATCCAGGAGCATCTCTGTAAAGTCGATGTCGTTTGAATTGGGGGAAACAGGTGCCTGGTCGGTAAACGATTGCGTGGTTTGTGCCGGAGCGGCTTCGACAGGGGTGGTTTCAACCGGAGCAGTTTCTATCGGATCAGCTTGTACGGGTGCGGTTGCCACGGGAGTCGGTGCTGTTTTTTGAGCCGACGGCACAGCTGTTGGTGCAGATGACGGCGCATATTCAGGTACTGACGGCGCCTGCGCCATAGATTGTGGTATTGCCATGTCGGTATGGGTGTTCTCTGTCGGAAGATCGGTGGCGACAGCACCGGAAACAGCGGGTTGTCCGGTAAGAATTGCGCTGAAAGCCATATTTGAGGACTCTGCGGCTTTTAGAAAGCTAAGATGACTTTCAGCCATGAGTTTTAAATAAGCCGCATGTGCCTCTGAAGTTTGTTGCTGAATATTCTGATAGGTATTTATCCAGGAGCTGTTGTCTCTTCTGATCGCGTTGCCGGATAACGGAGCAGATGGCATATCCTCAATTACAGAGGGCTGCTGCTGGATTGCATGAGTTCTTAAATCAGCCGGAGTTCTTAAATCAGCCGGAGCTTCAGGCAATGGATGTTCATTTACTATCGTTGGTGCTGCTTGTTGTGGCGGTGCAGGTTTTTGGATTTCAGGGTCAGCAGTCATTGTATTGCGTGTCATATTAGAATCTGTTGTCAATGGTTCAGGCTCCTTGTTAACTATTTGCGGAACTATTTGAGGGTCTATTTGAGGGTCTATTTGATGTCTGGGTGGATTCGGTTTCGGATAGTCTTTTATGCCGCCGGGAGGTGGATACGGTTTTCCGTAGTTCGTGCCTGATAAGGTGACTGAAAATTTGGGTTTCTTTTTTTTGCGAGGATCGCTTACCGGTTCATAGTCTTTCCATAAATAGGAAAAATCAGGGGTCACGCCGGCAATAAAAAGTTTTGCCAGCGCTTTCCAGAGGCTGGTTATGCCATGCTCGTTTTTGGTGTCCATATTTACGGCAGCATGGGGTTTGTTTTCTAATATTTTCCCGACACAATTGGTGAGTACGCAACCCGAACCTGCTTCTATAAACGTCCGAACGCCTGCCGCGTACATTTCTTCGATTTCTTTTAGAAATTGGACAGGGGTAATGATCTGCTTTGAGAGCGTTTTTCGTATTTTATCAGGATTGTTTTGATGCGGTTTTCCACTAATATTTGAATAAATAGGCACTTTTGCCTTTTTAAAATCAAAGTCCTTTAGGTATGTCAAAAAGGGATCGCACGCTTCATTCATGATAGACGAGTGGAATGCGGCTGAGACCGGCAGACGCCTGAATTTTATTTTTTCTTTTTTAAGCGTTTCTTCCACCGCTTCCATGTCAGCGATAGGTCCGGAAAGAACAATCTGGCTTGGACTGTTGTGATTGGCAATGATGATGTTGGTATCGATTTTGTCGAGCAGGGCTTGCGCTTTGTCGAAATCGCAGAGTACGGCTGTCATTGTTCCATGATTTTCACCAGTCCTGACCTTAGCCATAAGTTCGCCCCTTTTGAAGCAAACACTAAAAAGGCTTTCCATGTCCAGAACGCCTGCGTCGAAAAGCGCTGAAATTTCACCAAGGCTATGGCCACCCACGCAGTCGGGTTTGATGTCGAGGCCTTTAAGTATGCGTGACATGGATATGCTTGTTGTCATAACAGCCGGTTGCGCCCATTCGGTTAGCGCCAGTTTTTTGCTCTGTGCTTTTTTGTCTTCTTCATTAAAGACTGGCCTGGGATAGACCACCTTGTGCAAAGGCTCTGTTGAACCACGTTTTCGATCAAACGATGCGGAAAAGTCCCAGACATCCATTGCATCGGAAAACTGCATGGCGAGATCTTTTCCCATGTCAAGGCATCCACTGGTTCCCTGACCGGGGAACAGAAAAGCAATATCGCCCGGGTCTGCTTTTTCCACCGTGCAGAATAATCCGTTGGGCAATGAAAATCCGTTATCGGGTTTTTCAGACAATGTTTTGGCAGCGTAATTGAGCTTGGTTTCAAGATCCTTCTCATCTGTTGCAATGACGGCTAATCTTGCCGGACAGGATGAATCAAAGCTTTCCTGTGAAGTTCTGGCAAGATAGGTCAGGACTCCTTTTGTATCCAAATCTCTGGCTGTTTCGCGGCACAGATCTTCAAGCCCTTTGGCGTTTTCGGCACTCAGGATTACCAGTTCGCTGGGAACATTGCGCAGGCGCCATGCAGCTTTGCCAGGTCCTTTATATTCTTCTACAGTGACGTGAAAATTGGTTCCCCCAAAACCGAAAGAGCTGACTGAAGCCCTTCTTAGGTGTGCGTCATCTCTTACCCATGGCCGGCACTCCGTATTCACATAAAAGGGGCTTTCTTCTATATTTATCAACGGGCTGGGTTGTTCAACTTTTATGGTGGGCGGAAGGACTTTGTGATGAAGACCCATAACCGCCTTGATGATGCCGGCTGTGGCGGCGGCACTTTTTGTGTGACCGATTTGAGATTTTACCGATCCTAAGGCACACCATTGCATGTCTTTTCGTTTTGTCTCATCGGCAAACACGGTGGTAAGCGCTTCAATTTCAGCTTTGTCTCCAGGTTTGGTTGCTGTCCCGTGGGCTTCGACTAACTCCACGGTTTCAGGACTGTAAGATGCAACCTCATAACACCTTCTGAGCGCCACAGCCTGGCCCTTGGGAGCGGGTGCATAAATGCTTGATCCTTTGCCGTCAGATGACGCACCAACGCCGCGTATGACAGCATAAATCCGGTCGCCGTCACGCTCTGCATCATCGAGCCGTTTGATGGCTATCATTCCAATCCCTTCGCCTAAAACCATACCGTCTGCTTTATCAGAAAGGGGGCGACAATCATGTGTGGGGGATAGGGCAGGGGTCTTAGAAAAACTGACAAAAAGGAATGAATCATTGTTTGTATCCGCGCCGCCCACAAGAACCACATCAGACGATCCCGTGTAAAGTTCATTGATCCCCTGGGAAAGTGCGGAAAAAGAACTGGCACAAGCCGCATCACTCGTACAATTAATGCCGCCTAAGTCGAAATAATTAGAGATGCGTCCGGATACAACGTTTCCAAGCAGGCCGGGAAATGTACTTTCCTTCCATGGCGCATGGGTTGCCATAATCCGTTCACAGATGTCCTGGACCTCATCTTCAGGAAGGCCGGCTTCCCGCATGCCCTTTACCCAATTGGGTTTTACCAGCCGGTTGGCCATCTCGCCGAGTAACTCCAGGCCTGCTGCCACGCCCATTACCACGCCGATTCGGCTGCGGTCTATATTATTGAGCTGTCCGGGAAAAGCGTCATTAAGAACCTGTTGGGCAACCAAAAGGCTTAATAGTTGAGAAGTGTCCGTGGCAGCCAGGTTTGTGGGCGGAATACCGAATGCCATGGGATCAAACTCAATGGGGTCAAGAAAAGCACCCTGCCGGCAATATGTTTTATCAGGCGCTAACGGGTCCGGATCAAAATAATGATCAATGAGAAAGTGGCTTGGCGGAACCTCCCTTACCATATTTCGCCCATTGGTGATGTCTTGCCAATACCCCTTTTTGTCTTTTGAGCCGGGGAAAAGACAGCCGATACCAATAATGGCAACCGGCGTCACATTGCTTTTTGTTTTATTATTCGTCTTTTTCATTTTTATATTCTTTTTCTGTTGATCTTTATTTTGGATGTTTTTTTGGGAAAGGGGCATTGTATCGTCTCATTTATTATTCAATATTATAAGAAAGCGGACGGGGAGTGAAATTGAAGGCCTTGCCGGGCACCGGGACACCGTAGCTTCTAACCTGCTGGGCTCTCGTTATAACTGCCGCTCCCTCGAGAAGGTTGAGCGCAATATCTGATACCGTTCGGTTTTCAACTTTTTCCAGGTACGACCCTTTGACCCATGTATTAAAGGCACCCATGGAAGGACCGCAACAAATTTGATAATCTATCTTGTGCACCGGATCACCCTTGATGGCCCACATGGCGGAGTTGGCCAAATACCATCTGAAAATCAAGGCCATGAGGTGTTTTGGATTTTTCTCGGCCTTGGCGATCTCTTCCGGATCACGTTTTGAAAAAAAAGTATGGGTATCCGTCCATATTTTTTCCAGGGGCGCGTGAAATACATCTTTTTCCAATCGGGCTTTAACGTCTTTGGGAATCGTATCGATAGAACTGTTTTGTGAATAAATGGAATACAAATTAGCCGCCCGGTTGGAGAACATGGTACCGCGTTTTAAAACCTGAACTTTGACACCCAATTCGAACATATCTGCAGCAGGCGCCATCGTCACATCGGCAACACCGGCCATGGCCAACAGTTTTCTGCCTTCAGGAGACATTCCCGATTCCACGGCAGATTGATTAACGGACCCGGTGAGCACATAAGCGGCACCCATGGCAAATGCAGCGGCAATGGATGCTGGTGTACCCAGCCCCCCGGCGGCACCTATTCTGATTGGACGGTCATATCCTTTTTCTGTTGAAATTTCATCTCTCAGTGAAAGAATTGTCGGAAAGAGGGCGGTTAGTGGACGGTTATCCGTATGCCCGCCTGAGTCCGCTTCAACGGTGATATCTTCGGAAACGGGTATTTTGGATGCCAATATAGCTTCGGTTTGGGTTAATTTGCCCTGGGTCACCAGAAGATCAAGGATTTGTTTTGGCGCCGGTAACATAAACAACCGTGCCACCTCCGGGCGGGAAAGTTTTGCAAAAATAAAATTTTTTCTATGGATTCTTCCTTTGTTATCTGCATATAAACCGGTACAGGCATACCGCACGACATTTGGCGTAATCGTCATAAACGCAGCAGCTGATACCCGCGTCACTTCTTCTTTCAGGTATAGATCTACCACCTTTTCTTCCAGATCCGGTTCGTTGGGTGAATGGATTAAATTGCTGCCCCAGGAGAGCCCTGATTCACCAATGGCGGTTTTGATTTTATTAATCGCTTTTTCAATATCGATTAGAGAAAGTCCTGCTGCCCCAAAAAAACCGATCATTTTCGCTCTTGCAATTTCAATTACCATATCGGCGGATGCGATACCGCGAAACATGGCACCGGTAATATATGGAAATCGGACTGCGTGTACCTCCAGAAAAGACCGCTCTCCCAGCCACTCCGGGTAGAGCGCCGGCAGTGTCGCCATGAGACGGAGACGGTATCCCTCATTTTTCATTTCAGATGCGGATAGATTCTGGCCGACTAAGGCCTGATCGGCTAAAGATAAACCTATTCGTCCGCTTGATATTTCCTGTACCACATGAATAGATTCACGCACTAAGGGGATAATCGAAAGCAGATCCTTTTGTGAAAATGCAGGATAAGTGGTACTCGGGTTCAAGGAACCTATTGAAGAGAGGGGTTGACTTTGCATTGATTAAATTTCCTCTTTTTGTGTTCCCCGGCTGGAAAAAACGATGGCTGTTATATTTCTGTTCATTTTCATCCCTTTTTTGGGTCTCCCTATGTTCTTGCTGTATCCTGAAATGTTTAAAGGTTAAATATAAACTCTATGAGCAGAATGCAATGCCATATTATTTGGTATTACATTACGATGCTTATCGTATTGCTCATTTTTTCGGTTCTGCTGGTTCAAAGCGGAACAGAAAGTGTTATCCCATAGCTGAATCGTTTCCGGATACATTGGTTTTGGTGAATGATAATCATTTGGACTCGATTTTTTTAAGTATGTCATTTTCAAAAAAGAGATAATTGATCTCCGTCACATAAAATCGAAATTCGGAAGAAAA
>JAQIBZ010000213.1 GCA_027858815.1 Desulfobacteraceae bacterium | reverse complement strand
TCATTGCGCGGGAGGCACGACCAAAGCAATCCCATAAATGCCAGGGGATTACTTCGTCGTTCGTTCCTCACTTCTCGTAATGACAGCCTGGATTCAGGGTTTTCGTTCAGAGACTATATAATCCAGTTATTGGTTTCTTTGCTCTGCGTTGTGCTTTCTACCCTTAAATTAAAATCGCTGAAAATAAGGGCCGTGGAAAAAATGCAACATTCAAAGGATTTATAAAAAACAATGATTTCGAGAAGACAACTATTATATTTTTCAGCTTTATTTGCTTTTTGTTACCCGATTGCAAACCTTAAATATTTTGCGGCTGCTGATGACATAAATGATGTATTAGACGATAATCGTCAATATCCGTTGACCCTCAACATACTTAAAAAAGCCTACTGGGCGGAAATTACCGCACACAAGCATTATAATAAATATTGCCAAAAAGCCTTTTCTGAAGATTACCCGAACATTGCATATCTTTTTTCTGTTTTATCAGTTTCTGAAAAAATTCACGCTGACAACTACAAAAAAATAATTATTTCTTTATCTTCAACTATCGAAGCAAAAGAAATATCTGTTTCTATTGGTAATACCAAGAAGAATCTGAATACTGCCGCAAAAAAAGAATTAGAAAAAATAAACAAATTCTATCCGGAAATCTTAAAGGAATTATCATCTGAATCACATGATCAGGCGGTAATAAACTGCATGTATTCCTGGCAATCACATCAACAACACAAAAAAATGATAACTGATATAAAGAATAATTCAGGATTCTTTTTCAAACATTTAGCCAAAAAAATTGAAAATATGAAGCCGAATTTTTATGTTTGTGAAATTTGCGGTTCGACTGTCGACGAAAAGCCAACAATACCTTGTGAAATATGCAACTATCCCGTGTCTCATTACATGGAACTTGAGCGCCCCGCTTATTAAGCCACTGATGACATTAAAAACCCCGCCGGTAACACACAGCATTCCCGGGCATATCATTTTTTAAGCAAGACCACATCTTTACCCACAAACACCAGTTCTGCCTGCCACAGGTCTGCCAGCCATCTAAATGTGTTACGTGAAAAAAAACAGACATGAGTAAGGTCGTTTTTATAATGCCATTTTGCAAATGCCTCTTTCCCAGTGGCCAGTTTAGTCATTATACCAAACCACCCCCCGGTTTTCAAACATTCCCACAAACTGTTCATCGTCTTCGAAGGATTATGAAGATGTTCCAGCACTTCCGTGGCCGTGATAAAATCATATTGTTTTTCAAATACATAAAAATTGTCAGCATAAAATTTATCGTAGATTTCCATCCGGTGTCCTGCCTCTTCAAACATCAGCGAAAGGGTCGGACCAGGGCCGGAACCAAAATCCAGGCCGTGACTGCCCGGCATAATCCGCTCCTGCATAGGCACCAACACCCGGCTCAAAAAACTGCGATACCCAGGATCATCTGGCTTATTTTCGTGCAGATCATATTCGGCTTTTTCAGCAGCAGCAGATAAAAACTGATCCGGCAGCACAAATATCAGACGGCAGATGGGGCATTGGAAGTAATCCCGGCGACGGTCGGCAAAATACGCGTTGCAATCCGATGTTTTACATAACGGGCAAACCGAATTTTTTATATTTGAGTTCATTGGCAATTTAGAATCCATGGGTGTCAAAAGGTTAAGGCCTCATCCGTGAGAATCAGTTCCAGCATAACACACGGCAAACAAATAAGGTTAATAAAATTAACGCTTTAGGCAACCATATTTTTCTTGACAAATAGCACTATAAATCTATAAAATTAATATTTTTGTCAAATTATTCCCAATATAAAGAGTCGATTTTATGACAGGCAGGATTTCCATACTGGATTTTGACAAACAGGACCTGTTTGAAGCGACCGAACCGGAAACGATTGCCCGAACCAGCCGAATCTGGAAAAAAGACATCGCGAATTTCGGCCCATGGACCCGAATCCGCACAAACCGGTTTGGAATCCCGGAAAATGAATTGATATGGAAACCAAAACATTCCGGAGATGGCCCTGCTGTGCTTGTCTGCGGAAACTGCTCATCAACCATGGATGCCGCCTGGCACTTTATTGAAAACAGACAGTTGGCCATTTGGGATTCGGTAATTGCCGTTGAGCAGATTGCCGGACGGGGTCAGCAAAAACGACAATGGATTTCACCGGCTGGAAATATTCACGCGTCCTGGCTCTGGCCGTTGCCGAAAATTACAGGTAAGACAAAAACGGACTGGGGCGGCATGCTGTCTTTGGTGGTGGGATTTATTTTTGCCCGTGTTTTAAAAAAACTGAACGTGCCGGTACAGATTAAATGGCCCAACGACCTGCTGATAAATAACCAAAAATTTGCCGGTATTCTGGTGGAAAGACGTGAAAATAATATTCTGGTGGGAATCGGCATTAATGTGAATTATTCTCCGGAGAACTCCAAATTAAGGGAAGAATTTGCCGTACCGGCCACCAGTCTGCTTGATCAGGGGCATGAGATGGCCCCGCTTTCTTTGTGGATGACCCTGGTGGAAAAAGGGAAATTCCTGTTTGAACAACTGATTCAGACCTTAACACCGTCAGAATTTATCAAAATGATTGATATGCAAATGGCATGGATCGGCAAAAAAGTGCTGATCCGCCAGATAAACGCGGATATTTTTGAAGCTGTAATTCTGGGACTGGCAGATGACGGCGGCCTGCGGATAAAAAAAGGGCATATCGAAGAAGTGATGTATTCAGGGAGCATCATTCCCGTGTGATAACGGTGGAAAATAAAAATCTACCACAGAGTACACAAAGTACACAGAGATAAAACATTAAAAACTTTCTCAGTGTCCTCTGTGTACTCTGTGGTGAAAAATATATTTTTAAAGGAAACTAAATTAAAATGGAACAAAAGACATTTGATGATGTGCAAAAAGAGATTGAAGGTAAACCAATTGTTATCGCCAACCGGGGAATCCCGGCCCGGCGCATCAGCCGCGCGATTTCCGAACG